>CAJKKJ010000030.1 GCA_905200435.1 uncultured Bacillota bacterium
TTCATTCCCCATCTATGCATACCAAATCTGCCACACCACCAGAAACCTAATGTACCATCAGTCTTTTCAAATGTTTCTAATTCTAAAATATCAGAGCCAATTTTATTTGCTTCTTCATAAGCGATTTTTCTAGTATACCCCATTCTTGAAAAATATACAACTAAAACGTCATTATTTTTGCCTATATTACTATATTTTTTTAAATCAAATTCAAAATGTTCTTGGCTATAGAAAATATAAGCCATATAACCTGTTAATAATTGTAAAATACCAATTATAAAAAATGATGTTGATAATATATTCAAAGGAAAAATGATAAATTGGATTGTTATCCATAACATTAAAGTAAAACCAAATATTGTCCCAAGTATTAAGCCACTTTTCTTATTTTTAATAATTAAATATGATGCTATCAAATTTGACATTCCATTAACAATTATTAATGCAATACCCGAAAAAATATAATTTTGAAATAAAATACTACTAAAAGGTAAAACTTTAAAATATGGAAGTAAATTATTCATCCCAAGTAATTTTCCAGTTGGATCAACCAACATCAATATACCACCATAAAAAGCTCCAAATCCTACAAAAAGGCACCAAAAAAGGAGAAATATTTTTGTTTTTTTATATCTCATTTTGTTTTTCCTCCCCTTTTAAATATTACTTTCTTATCTTTCATAGATATTTTAACAACTTCATATCCAAAAGAAGATAATTCCTTTTTATATTTCAAAAAAGAATGATCGATATCAAATCCTAATATATTTCTTATTTCATCAAAAGATAATTCATAACTATCTAAATTGTTATTTTTTAAATAATTCCAAAGTTCTAAATACTTACTCATATACACCCTTACTCATAACAATATTATAGCACAAAAAAAGCAGAATTTATCAGTTAAATTCATGCTATTTCATAACATATACATCATTTCCATGTTTCTTAATTATATCAATTAAATCACTTGTTTTCATCCAAACAGTAGCCGTATTATCATTTGGATGGACACCTATGATACCATCAAAATAACAATCAATAAAAAGTTTAACTATTCTTTTATCATCATTTAATAATCCTAATGGTGTTACTGCACCGGGATATAAATTTAATATTTCCTTTAGTTCATCTGATGAAGCAAAAGTAAGTGGTCTCGTATTATATTCCTTTCTAAAAGCTTTTAAATCTATCCTTTTATCACCTTTAATTGTAATTAAATAATAATTTTGTTTTTTATCATCACGAACAAAAATATTTTTAGCATCGACACCATTATATGGAAAATCAATATTTTTTAAATCATCCATATTATATACTGCTTTATGCTCAGTAACTTCAAACCATATATTTTTTTCTTTTAAATAATTATATATTTCTTGTTTATTCATATTTTATTTCTGAAACTTCGTAATATCATTTATTTTAAGTGCTAGATAAGGTTTTTCCTTATCAATTTCTTTAACAAATATCACAAAAGTATCATTAACCTCAAACTTCCTAAATTCTTCATGAATTAATGACATCATTTTAATTCCAATAGTTGCTTCACTTTTAATTGTTCCACCCTTTTCATCAAGTGCAAATTTTATAGTCTGAATTGCATTTTCAATAATAATTTCATTACCATCATATGCTCTAAATGGTTTATTTTCTAGCTCTGCAAATTCTTTTAAAACATCTAATTCAATAATTGGTGCTTTAAATTTATCATTTTCTTCAAAACACCTATTTCCCAAATACTTTTTACTTTTTTCGATCATATATTCGTATACTTCCTTAAAAGTATTACCATTAGGTTTCTTATAAAATATCACTTCATCATTTGTTTTTGTTATTAATTTAATAGCGAATTCATTTTCATTATCATAAAATAATACTTCTATTTGGTTTCTTACTTCTTCATTTGCATTAGCACTAATACCAAAATATTTTATATTTTTATACTTACCAAAATAATCATTTTTTAAAATATCAAATTTATTTTTATATTCAAATTTTCTATATAACATTGTGTAAAAAAAATATCTTTTAATACTACTATCTAAATTATTTTTATCCCAAGAAATATAATCTAATATATCACTTTTTTGATTAAATTTTTTCTTAATTTCATTTTCAATTTGTTTTTTTAATTCTAAAGTTTTAGGTCCATAAATTTTATAGTAATATTCATTAGAAAGCATATTTTCTTTAAAAGATTCTTTATTTAAATTCTTGACAATTTCTATCTCTGGATTAAATACTATATCACCTTTAACAAGTGTATTTTTCATATCATTCCAAACAAGATTAAATGTACAACACCAACAAGTATCATTCGAAATTTTGTCTTCTAAAGTTGGTACAATAGCTACATCAGAATCAATTTTATTAAACTCAAACATTTTAAATTTCCTCCATATTTAACTACTTTTAAGTTTCAATACTTTTTGTTCTTTTTTATTAAGCTCTTGTTTATATTCATTGATTAGTTTATTTTTTTCTTCTAATTTTTCAAGTGCTGAATCAATTTTATGTAAATATTCATCATAATCATCAAGTATATCCTTATGTTCTTCGAATTTTTTAATAAAATCTTTTTTCAATTCTTTAACATCTGAAATACTATCATCCAAATATTTTATGATCAAATCCATATTCTTCTTGTTATCATATATAATTTTAATATAGCTACTAACAATATCTTTTGTTATTATCTCTCTTTTAATATCAGGATTAAATAATTTTCTAGCTGTTTCAGTTAAATTTTTAAGTATTATAGCTTGAAACAATAATCTAAAACCAGGAAATACAGGCATTAGGTTTGTGCAGATACTAATGTTTAATATATTTGTCAAAAGTGAACTACTTGAACGAAAAAGTTTTATATCACTTAATTTATAATTTAAATAAAAAATATCATCATCTAACTTACTCAAAAATTCATCTTGTTCTTTTACATTGTAACTTATTTTTTTGTATCCTTCATCAATCAAAGCAATTTTTTCTTTTTCTTTTAAATATTCTTCATCTCTTTTTTCATTATATTTTCTAACTTCCAAAACTTTTTTATCAGCTTTTATACATTTATCAGTAGCTTCAATTATAACATCAAGTTTCTTACCTTCTTCTTTACAATGTAAAACTAAATCTTCAATTTCTTCGTTAGTTTTATAAGTTTTAAAGTCTTCTATACTATTAATAAGCAAAGTATTTTTTAAATTAGCATATCCTTTAAAATCATAGTAATCACTTATTACTTCATAATGTTCTTTAATAACACCTAACCTACTTTTAATTTTTGCAAGTTTTTCTTCATATTCTTTGATATATTCATTCTTTTTACATTTTTTAATTTTTTCTTCTATATCACCAAGTTCATCATTAATTTTATTAACTTCTTTTTTATCTTTTTCAATTAATTTATTTAATTCATTTTTGATATTTTTTTCATTAATATCTTCTACTTTTAATTCAAACTTACGATTTTTCTTGATATCTCTTTCTAGTTGTTTTAAAACTTCTTCTTCAAGTTTTGCTCTTACGACTATCTCATCCTTTTTATCAATTTCGATTAAATTATCTTTTTTTCTAATTTCAATTGGACTAAGTTCTAATTTATCAGTTTTTTCTCCCTTTAATTTATATTTTTTATTCTTTTTTTCGACATCTACTTTTGAAACTAATTCATCTTTTAAATTAAGTGTAGTATATACATTATTCTGATATTTTTGAATAATTATATCATCCTTTTTAATTTTTTTATTTCTTAAATGTCTAAAAAAATCATTACCAATATTAGCCATTCAAATCACCAAATTTATTAAATGGCCAAATTCTATATATTGCCTTACCTTGAATCTTCTTTTTATTAATAGGACCTAATAATCTACTATCTTTAGATACTATTCTATTATCTCCTAAGACAAAATAAGAATCTTCTGGAATTACATCAAGATCAAATTTATCCAAACTAAAATCACCTGTATACGAAGATGCATATTTATCTTCAATAGCTTCACCATTAATATAAATAACTCCTTCAACAATTTTTACACTTTCACCAGGCATACCAATTATTCTTTTAATTATTCTTTCATTATTTTCTTTTATAACAACAATATCATACCTTTTATATTTTTTATCGATTTTTTCAAGTAATAATATTTCTCCTTCTTTTAATGTTTTATCCATTGATGATCCAACTACTCTAACAGGTGTGATTATAAAAGTTCTAACAAGTACAACTACTAAAATAATAATAACATAAGATAAAATATCATTTTTCTTTTCCATTTTGTCCTCCTACTAAAATAGAGTATGACGCAGCATACTCTTTTTTTACTAATTTCTTTCTTTAATTTTTGGTTGTTTAGTCATGTCTCTTAAGTAATTTAATTTTGCACGTCTTACTTTACCTTTACGAACAACTGTAACTTTATCAATTATTGGTGAATTAACTGGGAATGTTCTTTCAACCCCAACACCACCAGATGTTTTTCTTACAACGAAGTTACGACCAATTCCACGATTCTTAATAGCAATTACAATACCTTCGAAATCTTGTACACGTTCTTTTCCACGTTCAACGATTTTAACACCTACTACTACTGTATCACCAACACGGAATTCAGGAATATCAGTTCTGATTTGACTTTTTGTTATTTTTTCGATCAAATTCACGATTTCACTCTCCTTAAATTATATTTAATCATATATATAAAATTATATAAAGCGGATTACTTGTTTAATTCTATCATAGTAATTCTTAAAAATCAAGTTAATTTATATCTTTTTTTCTTTTTTTAGAGTTTTAATGGTAGTTTCTACTAAATTGTTATATAACATAGCAACCGTCATTGCACCAACACCACCAGGTACTGGTGTTATATATGATGCTTTTTTAGAAACATTTTCAAAATCAACATCACCGCACAAACCTGTTTCTAGTCTATTTATTCCAACATCAATTACAACAGCACCTTCTTTTACCATATCAGCATTTATTAATTTGGGCTTTCCAACAGCAACCACTAATATATCAGCATCTAAAGTAAAATGTTTTAAATCAACTGTTTTAGAATGACAACATGTAACTGTAGCATTTTCCATTAGAAATAAATTTATAAGTGGTTTGCCAACTAAATTACTACGTCCTACTATTACAACTTTTTTACCTTCTATTTCAATATTGTAATATTTTAATAATTTAATAACGCCATGTGGTGTACAAGATATCAATCCCGGCTTAGAACAAGCTAGTTTACCAGCATTTATTTCTGTTAAACCATCCACATCTTTAGATGGAATAATAGTATTTAAAACTGCATATTCATCTATATGTTTAGGAAGTGGTAACTGAACAATCATCCCATTTACACTTTCATCTTGATTTAAACTATTTATTAAATTTATTAGTTCTGATGTAGTAATATTTTCATCCAATTTTTCATGAACACATATTGCACCAATAGCATCAGCACATTTAATTTTTTGTTTAATATAAACATTACTTGCTTCATTATTACCAACTTGTATTACCACTAATTTAGGTTTTATTTTATATGTTTCTATTTGTTTTTTTAATGTATTTTTTAATTCTGTACTTACTAATTTTCCATCTATTATCATATTATCACCTAAAATCTATCTGTTAATTCAATTACTCTTTTCTTTAATTCTTTTAATTTTTTAGAGTCATTTCTATTTTTTAATGCTTCTGAAATGATTTCCCCAACTTCTTCAAATTCTTTTTCATTAAATCCTCTTGTTGTCATAGCTGGACTTCCTAGTCTTATACCACTTGTTTTAAATGGTGATTCTGTGTCATTAGGAATAGTATTTTTATTACATGTTATATTGATTGAATCAAGTATTTTTTCTGCTTCTTTTCCTGTTATTCCTAAACTAGATTTTATATCAACTAGTATTAAGTGATTATCTGTTCCACCACTTACTATTCTAAAACCTTCTTTTTCAAGTTTTTTTGCAAGCATTTTTATATTTTTTAATACTCTTTTTTGATAATCTTTAAATTCTGGTTGTAAAGCTTCATAAAAACATTCAGCTTTTGCGCCTATTACATGCATTAATGGTCCACCTTGAATACCAGGGAATATTATTTTATCTATTTTTTTAGCAATTTCTTCGTTGTTTGTTAATATCATTCCACCACGTGGTCCTCTTAATGTTTTATGAGTTGTCGTTGTTACTACATCAGCATATGGAAATGGTGATGGATGTAAACCAGTTGCAACTAAACCAGCAATATGTGCCATATCAACCATTAAGTAAGCTCCACAACTATCAGCAGCTTCTCTAAACTTTTTAAAATCTATTGTTCTTGAATACGCACTAGCACCAGCAATGATCATTTTTGGTTTTTCTTTTCGCGCTAATTCTATTATGGCATCATAATCAAGCATTTCTGTTTTTGGATCAAGTCCATATGATACACTTTCATATTCTATTCCACTAAAGTTTATTTTATATCCATGAGTTAAATGTCCACCTTCACTTAATGCCATTCCCATTACTTTATCACCTGGATTTAGTAAAGCCTTATATACTGCCATATTTGCAGATGATCCACTATGTGGTTGTACATTCGCGAATTTACAATTGAACAATTTTGTAGCATATTCTATTGCCTTATTCTCAAATACATCAATATATTCACATCCTCCATAATATCTTTTTCCAGGATATCCTTCAGCATATTTATTTGTTAATATACTTCCTTGTAATTTTAATATATCTTTTGATACAAAATTTTCAGATGCAATTAATTCTATATTATGTTTTTGTCTTTTCTTTTCATCATTTAATGCCTTTAATAATATTTTATCCATTACTCTTTTTAATTATACACTAAAATAAAAGAAAAAAAAAGAATATTTAACTTAAAAATTCTTTTAGTTCTTCCAAATTTACTTTTAATGGTTTACATTCTAGTTTATATACTATTTTGTACTTCAATAAATAATTTAATACTAATAATATAATTATTGTTATTATTAAATCAAATGATAGTAATAATCCAACATGACTGCATACATAAGTGCTTCTGGACATGTATAATTTGTACATATCAAAAGTGTTGCTAAGAATGTAAATGCATTTAGAAATGTATGAAATATTGTCGCATTTATTTCTGCTCTATTGTATTTGTATGATTCTTTTAGTAATATGAAGAAATTACTTTCTACTATTTTGTGTCTTTTGTATAAAACATTTTGTATAATTATTATTTCTAGAAATATAAATATTATCTTAGATGTTATCCATATTAATAAACCCAATATTGATATTAAATATGGTGGCATTATATTATCCATTTTTTCTCCTCTTTCCATAACTTACGTAAAGGGGAAATAATCCCCTTTACAGTAATGCTTTCATATATTTTTTTCTATTGTTTGATAGAATATGACAAATTTCGGAAAACATAGATTTCTATGTAGTCTTATTAGATTAAAAATTTTGTATTTTTTGTGGTCCCCCAACCACGGATTAAAGATTTTTGCTGTGTATCTTTAAAACACATCTCTTTCTTTTTCTATATCACGCTCCCCAATTCACAGTTTTAGTGATGTCAACAGCCATGATATCATCATACTTAGTTGCATTTTCAGGAATGCGAATTTCATACCACCAACCTATTTCACTCTTACTAAGTGGTCTTGAAATTGTACTTGTTGCATGAGCATAATCACCGATTGTTGTAATTGTATCTATCACTTCGTTAGAATTTACTCTTAATACAGGATAATAAAGAAATGAATTTAATGAAGTTAATGTTCCACTAGGAAGTTTAAATGTTACTATCTCGACATTATCATAAGAATAAAAATTACCATCTTGTGATGTCATACATTCGCCACTCTTACACCATGCTTGTTCAAAGAAAGCTGAATGTCCAAGTTTAACATTAGTTTCATGACTTAATG
>CAJKKJ010000031.1 GCA_905200435.1 uncultured Bacillota bacterium
AAACATATTTTTTCCATCAAAATATGGTCTTACTTTAAATTTTGATATTTTAGCAATTACATCACTTGGAAATTGTTTAACTTTTTTGTTGTAATTTGTAACAATATCATTATAGTAATTTTTGCATGCTTCTAAATCTATGTTTGCTTCATTTATTTGTAAATTTGTTTTTATGAATACTTCATTTGCTTCTAAATCATCATATTTGTCTTTGAAACTTTCAAACTTTATTATTGCTTCTGTTAGCTTTCTGTCTAAATCAAAATTGCTTATTTTAGCATTTTTTAAACTTGTTATTTCTTCTAATATTTTTGAACCAGCATATGTTTCTATTACTTCTATACATTTTGCTACTAAATCAAATTTTTTTCTTAGAATAGAATCTATTTTTGTTTCTACCTCGTTAATTCTAATTATATAATTTTGATAATTATTATATGTTATTACTATCCATAATAATATTATTGAGATAATGCCTACAATTGTGGCAACAATTATTAAACCATCCATTTTATTCACCAAATTTATTATATCATTTTTTTAGATGTTATTCAATTACTTTGAGGATAAAATTCTCCACTTGTGTTAATTTTTTCGTTAAATTCAATGTAGTCTAGATATATTATTAAAAGTAAGTACCAATTTCCTGTTGCTGAATCACTTAGAATTATATGATCGCGACCAGATTGTTCAATTACACCGGTAAATACTTTATCTCTGAATTCATTTGAATCGGGAAATGTCATATGGATTCTAACTTTTTTGCCACGGTTTAATCTTAAGATATTTTCAATATAACTTTGTTCTGTAAATTGCTCGGTGTCTTGATTTGGTAGTTTTGTATTTCCATAATATATTGGATTTCCTGGAAAACTATAATTATTCATATATCCTCCTTTCATTAAATTATATTAAATTAGGTATTTAAATATTATAAAAAAAAGTGTATAATATTATTGGAGGATGTATATGAAGGTTAGAATAGGTGTTTCAAATAGACATGTTCATTTAACAAGAGATGATTTTGTTAAACTATTTGGAAATATTGATTTAGAAATAGATAAAGAATTATATCAACCAGGACAGTTTGCTAGTAAATGTCGAGTTACTATTAAAACTTCAAAGAGTGAACTTAATAATGTTCGTGTAATGGGACCTTTTAGAAATTATACTCAGGTTGAAATATCAAAAACAGATGCTTATATTTTGGGACTTAATCCACCTGTTAGAACAAGTGGTGATTTAGATGATTCTGAAGTAGTAACTCTTGTTGGACCTAGTGGTTCTTTAGTTACTAGTGGTTGTATTATTGCTGATAGACATATTCATATTACAGAAGAGGAAAAGAAAAAATATAATTTGAATGATTCTTTATGTGTTGAAGTTGGTAATGTAAAGAAGTCTATTTTATATGATGTCCATTTAAAAATTAGTCCTGAATCTAGGATGGAAATGCATATTGATACTGATGATGCAAATGGTAATTTTGTGAAAACAGGTGATGAAGGTGAAATTAAATAATAGAGGTTTTGCAATTTCTACACTTATATATTCGATATTTTTGCTTTTTCTTGTATTTGTTTCAAGTTTACTTGCTTTACTTGCTTATAGGAAAAATATTTTTGATGCTCATAAGAATGCAATATACGAAGAAACTATGAGAATACCTTACGTTATAGTTCCAAATGTTGATGATTTGGATTATAATGATCGAATTAATTTTAAACTTACAGATAATATTAGTGGATGTTTGAGTGATAAGTGCTATATTGAGAGTATTTTTCTTGATGATGTTGAGATTGAAAAAGATGAATGGGATACTTATTTAAGGGGATTAACACCTGGTGAGTATAAATTTGTTTATAAAATATCAAATGGTGAGACAGGGTTTAATGAAGAGAAAATAACGAAAATTCGTAAGATAACGATTAAATAAAGTGTAAAAAAATGTGTAAATTATTGACTATAAAAGAAATATATTATAAAATTATTATGGTAGGTGATAGAATGAAGAATGGTTTTACATTAGTTGAATTTGTTTCAATGATGGTTATAGTATCTGTTATGACTTTGGTCGCGACTCCTTTAGTTTCAAAAGAATTAAATAATGTTAAGAAAGATGAAGCTATTATTAAATCTAATTTGGTTAAGCAGAGTTTAAAAAATTATTATTATTCAAATAGTAAAGCTACAACATTAGACCTATCAAATACGGAGATTATAAATACTCTTAATATTGGTGATGCTGATATTAAAGAGGGACAAGCTACTATTGATAGTAGTGGAAATATAACGAGTGAAATGAAGATTGATGATTTTACTTGTACAATATCTGGAAATACGGAAGAGATTTCGTGTTCATAAAATGGGAAAGGAAGGAAATAGAAATGAATAAGAAAGGCTTTACATTAATTGAGTTACTTGCAATTATTGTTATATTAGCGATTATTGCTTTAATTGGTACACCAATTGTAACAAATATTATTAATACTACACGTATTAGTAGTGCTGAAAGAACTTGTGATGGTTTAGTACAAGCTGTACAAAATTTATATAGTGTTTCAGTATTAAAAGATCCAAACTTTGGAGGAGCAACTATTTACTTTGATGGTGGTAAAATGTTGGTTAAAAAAAATGTAGATTCTGATACATGGGCTACTACTCTTGATTATAAAGGTACAATTCCACAAAATGGTTTAATAAGAATTGATCAAGATGGTACTTATCATTGGGAAAATATCGTTGTAAATACTTATGGATGCTCAAGTGATGCAAAAGGTAAATATTCTTGTAAACAATATAAAGATGCTAAACATCCATTTGAATATGCTGCATGTCCAATTACAGAGACAAATGGTGTATTATCTGTAGGTACTTGTACTTCTGCTAAAATACCTGCATAAAAGACAATTTTGTCTTTTTTTTTATAGTCTTTTATTGTATAATTATTTGTAGGTGGTTTTATGAAACAAACAAACATTCGTAATTTTTCAATAATTGCTCATATAGATCATGGCAAAAGTACTCTTGCTGATAGAATTCTAGAGGAAACAGGTGCTTTAACTAAAAGAGAAATGCAAGATCAATTACTTGATAGTATGGATATTGAAAGAGAACGTGGAATAACAATTAAATTAAATGCAGTTCAACTAAAATATAATTATAATGGTGAAGAATACTATTTAAATTTAATAGATACTCCAGGACATGTTGATTTCACATATGAAGTATCTAGAAGTTTAGCTGCTTGTGAAGGTGCGATTTTGGTTGTAGATGCAGCCCAAGGAATAGAAGCTCAGACGATTGCTAATTTATATTTGGCTCTTGAAAACAATTTAAAAATAATACCTGTAATAAATAAAATAGATTTACCAAATGCTGATCCTGATAAAGTAAAAAAAGAATTACATGATGTTTTAGGATTTGAAGAAGATGAAATTATTTTAACAAGTGCGAAAACGGGAGTTGGAATAAAAGAATTAATTGAGGCAGTGGTTGAGAGAATACCAGCTCCAACTGGTAATGTAAATTCTAAATTACAGGCATTAGTATTTGATAGTTATTATGATTCATATAAAGGTGTTGTTGCTTTAGTAAAAGTAGTAAATGGTACATTAAAAGTTGGATCAAATATTAAAATGATGCAAACAAATAAAATATATGATGTAACCGAATTAGGTAATCATACACCAAAAGAAAAAAATATTGATGAATTAAAAGCTGGAGAAGTAGGGTATTTAAGTGCTAGTATTAAAAGTTTGTCAGACTTAAAAGTTGGTGATACAATAACTTTATCAGAAGATCCAGCAGATAATCCATTACCAGGTTATAAACAATTGAAACCAATGGTATTTTGTGGATTATATCCAATTGAAACAAATAAATTTTCTGATTTAAGAGAGGCTTTAGAAAAATTAAAATTAAATGATGCTTCTTTAGAATTCGAAGTGGAAACATCTGCTTCTTTAGGATTTGGATTTAGATGTGGCTTTTTAGGTCTTTTACATATGGATGTTATAATAGAAAGAATTAAAAGAGAATTTAATTTAGATATAATTGCAACTACCCCTTCTGTTATTTATAGAGTTACTAAAACTGATAAAGAAGTAGTTATTGTTGATAGTCCTATTCAAATGCCTGAAAAAGTTAAAATATTAAAAATTGAAGAACCTTATGTTATGACAAATATATTTGTTCCTGCAAATTATATTGGTCCAATAATGGAGTTGTGCCAAAATAAAAGAGGAAATTATATATCAATGGAATATATTGATAATACAAGAGTAAATATTCATTATGAATTACCATTATCAGAAATTGTATATGATTTTTTCGACAAATTAAAATCTTATACCAAAGGATATGCTTCATTTGATTATGAACTAATTGGTTATAGAGAAAGTGATTTAGTAAAAATGGATGTTTTATTAAATGGTGAGATAGTTGATGCTTTAAGTATAATTGTCCATAGAGATTTTGCATACAATAGAGGAAGAAATATAGTTGAAAAATTAAGAGAGTTAATACCAAGGCAACAATTTGAAGTACCAATTCAAGCTAGTATTGGATCAAAGATAATCGCACGAAGTGATATAAAAGCTGTTAGGAAAGATGTACTTGCTAAATGTTATGGTGGCGATGTTTCAAGAAAAAGAAAATTACTAGAAAAACAAAAAGAAGGTAAAAAAAGAATGAAGATGGTAGGAAGTGTTGAAGTACCACCAGAAGCATTCTTAGCAGTCTTAAAAATAAATGATGACTAAAAGTGTTTATATACATATTCCTTTTTGTTCTAATATCTGTGCTTATTGTGACTTTTGTAAATTATTTTATACCAAAAAATGGGTTAAGCCTTATTTAGAATCTTTAAAAAAGGAGATTATATCTAAATATAGAGGAGATGTAATTGAAACTATTTATATTGGTGGTGGTACTCCATCTTGTTTAAGTTTAGATGAATTAAAAATATTATTTAATATTATAGATATATTTAAGACAGATTTAAAAGAATTTACTTTTGAATGTAATATTGAAGATATAAATGA
Organism: uncultured Bacillota bacterium; assembly: GCA_905200435.1. GTDB lineage: Bacteria > Bacillota_I > Bacilli_A > RF39 > UBA660 > CAG-884. The sequence goes on from CAJKKJ010000031.1 coordinate 5,046, forward strand.
AGAACTTTTGGAATTTTTAAAAAATACTAATGTAAATAGATTGAGTATTGGATTAGAGTCTACTAAAAGAAAAAATTTAGAGTATTTGGGTAGAAAATATAGTACTGATTTTAAAGAAAAAATTGAACTTGCTTGTAAATATTTTGATAATATTAATGTTGATTTAATTTATGCTTTAAAGACAGAAAGTTTAAAAGATTTAGAAGATGATTTGGACTCTATGAATATTAAACATATATCAACATATTCATTAATAATTGAGGAACATACTAAATTTAGAAATGAAAAGAATATTGATGAAGATTTAGATTATGAAATGTATAAATTAATTAATAAAAAATTATCTAATTATCATCATTATGAGGTTTCTAATTTTTGTTTAAAAGGTTATGAATCAAAACATAATTTGGTTTATTGGAATAATGATAGATATTATGGCTTTGGACTTGGTGCAAGTGGTTTTATAGACGATATAAGGTATGATAATAATAGGAATATACTTGAATATATAGATGGGAAATATTTAAAGGAATATGAGAAATTAGAAATATATGAAGATATGCAAAATGAAATGATCTTGGGTTTGAGAAAATTAGATGGTGTTAGTAAGAAAAAGTTTTATTTAAAATATGGTAAAAAAATAGAAAATGTATTTGATATAAAAGAATTGTTAAATTCAAAAAAATTAATTGATGATGGTGAATATATATATATTAATTTAGATTATATTTATTTATCAAATGAAATATTAGTTAATTTTATATAATGGAGGTAAAAATGAAATCAGATGTATTTAAAACAGAATTAAATTATATAAAAGATAGTGAAATTAGGGAGAAGGCAATAAAAGCAATTAATTTGCTCCCAGATTATTTTTTTGAAGTTCCTGCTTCATCTACTGGAAAATATCATCCTGCTTTTTCGCAAGGTAATGGTGGTTTAGTAAGACATACTAAAGCTGCTGTTAATATTGCAAATGAACTATTGAATCATAATTCGGTAATAGGAGATGCTTTTACACCGAAGGAAAAAGATCTTATGATCTTTTGCTTGCTTGTTCATGATGGCTTAAAGTCTGGTATTGTAAAACAAGAATATACAGTTTTTGAACATCCTATAATTATTGGTAAATATATTATTGATAATAATGATAAAATAGGATTTAGTGATAAGGAACTTGAATTTATTGATACTACTATTAAGACTCATATGGGAGAATGGACAAAGGATTATAATGGTAATGAGGTTCTTGAAAGACCACATAATAAGTATCAGAAATTTGTTCATATGTGTGATTTTCTTTCTAGTAAAAAGTTTTTAGATATTAAGTTTAATGGAAATGAGATTGTAAAGTAATCTCATTTTAAAATACTTATTTTAGTAATTTAAATTGATTTTTGCAAAAAAGATGATTAAAATATTGATTTTGTGGTAAAAAGAACTTTACAATAGTTGTTGGTGTAAATGATAATATAGAATTAAAAAAATTGTTGCCTTCTTATAACATTTTTAATGGTGTTATTTTATTAGGAAAAATATTAAGAAATTACTAGGAAAATGTTGAAAATTTTGTAATGTTAGAAAAAATACGCTATTATTAAAATGTAAATAGGAAAATTTTGTATAATTAAAAGGGAAACATTTGATCTTTTATGTTAATGTTTCTTCTAAAAAATAGGTTTGATGATTTTTCAATTCTAAGAAGATTTATATTCTTTTTGTTATTAACTGTATGATAAGAAATAATATAATGATAGCTAGGAACGTTTACTCTAAAAATTCTTTTTTTATGTGTTCGTCTTTTTTTCTTATTTTTTCTTCTATGCATGAGCCTGCATATGAACCTATTGCAGCACCTAAACAGAAAATAAATATTTTAAAATAATCATTTTTAAAATTAACTATTGTTAGACCTGCTGATATAGCCCATACGAGTGTTACTATTCCTTGCAAAATCGCACCCATTATTTTTCTTCCGTGCGCTACTACAATTAATCTCAATGTACCTAATGTGTTTTCTATAAATTTAAATAAAAATATTATAATATATATCATATTAATATTATGTTCAGTTATATTTATAATATAATTTTATTAATATTTTTGTATAAATTCTGAATTTTTATTCATTATATAACTGGAGGAAAAAAATATGAAATATGAAAAAGTACCTAATATTATAAGTGGTAAAGATTTAGATTATTTAAGTGATATGTTTAATTGGAATTATGGGGCATATAAGAGTTCTTATAATGCTGCTAGTTCAGTAGAAAACAATGAATTAAAGGTTATTTTGAGTAAAGCTGCTGATACTTTTTATGGAATTATGAATGAGATATTAAATATATTAGGAGGTAACCATGAATAATAAAATAGAAAACGAAGAGGTTATGGTTCAAGGTGGTAAGTCTTTTAATGATAAGGATTATATGAATAGTTTATTATCTACTTTAAAGGAACTTGTTAAAAATTATGCTGTTGGTTTAACTGAAGCTAGTAATGAATGTTTATATCAAAAATATAAGGAAATGTTTGATGTATATTCTAGTATGCAAAGAGAAGTTTACGAAGCTATGTTTGAGCGTGGTTGGTACAAGTTAGAAAAAGCTGAAGATAATAAAATTAGTGAGAAGTATAATATGCTTAGTCAAGAGTTAAATAAATTAAATTCATAGTAATATGAATTTTTTTTTGGTTGAATTGTTAAAAAATATATTGTATAATGTATGTAGAATAGAAATGTTGATAAAGTAATAAATA
>CAJKKJ010000032.1 GCA_905200435.1 uncultured Bacillota bacterium
CTTCCGATCTTTTACAGCATGAGTTATATAATTATATATTATAACACCACTACTTAATGATTTTGGTCCAAAGAATATTAAACCTACTATGTATTGAAGGAAAATTGTTATAAATATCATGAATAATACTGATAGAATAACTGTTATATATTTTGATAGTAGTATTTTTATTCTGCTATATGGACGTACTAACAATAATTTTATTGTTCCTTTATTGAATTCTTCACTTACGATAGAACTTGCTATTAAACAAACTGTTACTACAATAAATAACTCATAATTATTTAATAGACTTAATAACATTCCTCTTGCTGATAGATCTTTTGGTTCATTGAATTTGTTTTCTATCATATATTTACTTGTATAATATGTTTTTTTCATTTCTTCATAGTATTTTTTTTCATCATATGTCATATTCTTTTTTTGAAGTTCTTTTAAATTATTTAATGATGTAATATAATTTGTTAAGGCTTCATTTAGTTTATCTTTGCCATATGGAATTCCATATTTTAGTCTTAATTCTAGTTCTTTATAATCATCCATTTCTTCATAATTTGAATATTCTTGTTCTAATGTTTTTATTTCTTCGATTGTATATTCTTCCCATGTACCTTTTAGTTTTTCTTTGAATTGTTCAAATTCTTTATTTGCTTTTTCTAAACTTTTTTTATCATTATCTGTATATTTTATATTGTTTATTATTGATATATAATTGTATGCTTTTTGCTCTGCTATATAGTATTCCCATGAATTTTTATCATAGTTTTCTAGAAATTCATAGTTTTCTATTTGATTTAGTATATCGATGTATAGGTACAAATCTGTTTTTATATCTATATTTTTTAAATCTTCTTTTAATGTTTCGATGTAACTATCATGATAATTATTGTTTTCTATATCAACTCTTTTATTTATGAAATTTATAAATATTGTATATATGAATAGTATTATTAGTATTATCCATATTTTTCTTCTTTTGAATACTTTTAGTATTTCATTTTTTATTAGGTTAATCAATTATATTACCTCCTGTTCTTTTTAGGAATGCATCTTCTAGTGTTATTGTTTCTTCTCTTACTGTATATATTTTTATATTGTTTTCTACTAATTTTTTTATTATTGCCGGGATTTCCTTTTTGTTTACATGTATTCTGATATTGTTTTCGTTTATTTTTTCAAATTCAATTTCTTTTATTTTTGTTATATTATCTACTTCTATGATATATGATTCTTCTATTTTTTTGAAATCTGATAGTTTATTTTCTTCTACTATTTCACCATTTTTTATGATTACTATTTTATTACAGAAACTTTCTAGTTCTGATAGATTATGACTTGATATTATTATACCAACATTTTCTTTTTGAGCTAGTTTTTTTAATATATCTCTTAATTCTTTGATTCCTTCTGGATCTAAACCATTTGTTGGTTCATCCAGTATTAATAGATTTGGTTTATTTATTAAAGCTGCTGCTATACCTAATCTTTGTCTCATTCCAAGTGAATATTTTGATACTTTATCATTTATTCGTGTATTTAATTTTACTAATTTTACAACTTCATTTATTCTTTCTTTGGATACGTTTTTGTATAGGTTTTGTATTAGTTTTAGGTTTTCATAACCTGTTAAATACATATATAAATCAGGATTTTCTACTATTGCCCCTACTTTTTCTATTGCTTTTTCATATTCTTTTTTTATGTTGTAGTTGTTTATATATACATTTCCACTATCTATACTTTGTAATCCTAGTATCATTTTTATTGTTGTTGTTTTTCCTGCTCCATTTGGTCCAATAAAACCTAGAATATCTCCTTCATTTACTTCTAATGATACATTTTTTAGTATTTGTTTTTTTCCAAACTTCTTGTTTAGATTTTCACATTTTAATATTGTATTCATTCTTCCTCCTATTGCATTATTATTTTATCATATTATTTTTTAAAAGGAAAGGTTTGCTATATTATAAAAGGAATTCATTTATTTGAATCCCTTTTAATTTTATTTAATAATTAGGTATTACAATAGCTTTTAGACCGTAAGCATAGTTACTATTACTGGTATAACTTGCAAATACTATTTTGATATAATTGCTATCTAATTCTTTCGCTTGATAAACTTAAGTAATTTCATTTGCTGTGAAACCTTAGTCATATGTATAAGTAATCATTATTGTAATAAGCAATACTACCTACCAATAAACTTGTTATACCTATTATAAGCAACAAAACTATAATTATTTTTCTACCCAACTTCATATTCTATACTCTCCACTTATACATAAAACTATCAGAAAAAAGGACTAGTACCTATATACTTCAAAGGTTATTCAAGAGCCTTCCATCTACTATACACATTAGTATCAATTTTACACTCAAAAAACAATCTTTTTTCACACTAACCTAACAAACTATGTTATAATTTTAATGTCGTAGGAGGTACCATGAAAATATTCACAAGAAAAAATATAGCATACTTTAATATATTTATATCCGTAATGATATTATTTTTGTTGCTATTTACAAGTATAAATATTAAAAAAATTAAAAGAATAGATTATCCAAACAATGATATAAATGATAGCACTCAAAAAGATGAAATGATATCAATATCATTTGTTGGAGATCTAATATTACTTGAAAATCAAGTAAAAGCTGGTTATAATGGTTCAAACTATAACTATAATAAAATGTTTGGATATGCAAATAAATACTTTGAAAAAAGTGACTATACAATTGGTGTTTTAGAAGGTCCGGTTGCAAATAGTACTTATTCAATTGGAAACTTTAATGATGGAAAAAATATATATTTAAATTATCCAAAAGAATTCATTGATAGTATAAAAGGAAGTGGTATAGATTTAGTAACTATTTCAAACAATCATATACTAGATAAAGGAATTAATGGTGTAAAAGAAACAGCTGAAAATTTAAATGAAAGAAATTTAGATTATGTTGGATATAAAGAAAGATATAAAATAGTAAACATCAAAAATTTAAAAGTTGGAATACTTGCCTATACTTATGGAACAAATTATTATTCAGAAGAAAAACTATATAAATTAAATATAACAAATATGATAGTACCAGAAACTAGTCCATTATTTGAAGAGGTTAAAAAAAGCGTTATAAATGATTTTAATGAATTAAAAAATCAAAATGTTGACCTAATAATTGTTTTACCGCATATGGGAACGCAATTTGCTTTAAAACAAAATAATATGCAAAATACATGGAATAAAATATTTGAAGAAAATGGTGCCTCAATTATATTAGGGGATCATTCACACTCTGTTCAACCACTTGAATATATAAATGATTGTTTTGTTGTAAATTCACCAGGGAATTTTGCAAATCAATATACTGATAATAATGGTGATGCTACAAGTATTGTAAATATTTATATAGATACTAAAACCAAAAAAGTAATAAATGCTTCAATAATACCTATGTTTACTAAGGGTGATAAAAATGGTTTTTACTACTCTATTCCAATTTATGATATTTTAGATAAGATCGATATATATAATAGTATGAGTAATAATGAACTTAAAAGAATTAATGAAATACAAAAACTAATTACGAAAATTATGTTAGGAGAAGAAATAACAACTGATAATATAGAAAAAGAATATTATTATACTAAAGATGGATATATAAAATCTGAAATGGAAAAATTAAATATAGATTCTTCACTTAAAAAGAAAAAATTATACCAAGAATTGCAATATTCAAAAAGTGTTTGCTTTATAGGAGATAGTATAACAGAAGGAACAACTAATGGACATCACGGATGGTATGAGCCATTAATACAAAATTTTGATGTAGAAGTAAAGAAAGCTGCTTATGGGTCATATACAACAAAATTATTACTAAAAAACAAACAAAAAGAATTAAAAGAATGTTCTAGTAATTTAAATATTATTGCAATTGGTACAAATGATATTAGATATAGAAATGAAAATTCAGCAATGACAAGTAATGAATATATTCAAAATATCAAAAAAATAATTGAAACATTGGATAACAAAAGAATAGTCCTTATCGCTCCATTCTACTCTATGAATTATGATAAAGTAACAAAGTTATCATTAGAAGAAAAAAACAAATTATTTAAAGAATATTCTGATGAATTAGAGAAGTTTGCAAATGAGAATAATTATTTATTCATAAATCCAAATAATATTCTAGAAAAAGAATTAAATAATTCAAATACAAGTTTTTATTTAAAGGACTATATTCATCCTAACCATAAAGGATTATATTTATATAGTGAAGCTGTTTTAAAAGCAAGTAAATAAGCATTCTACCAAGAATGTTTTTTTGCTTAAAAAAACTACTTTTCAGTAGCTTTTAAATTTTCTTCTTTTAAATTTTTAATAACATTAAATAGTTTTTCGTTTGCCTCTTCTAATGTCATATCAGTAACCTTAAATGGTTCACCAAACCTAACCATTAAGTTGCCACCTTTTTCATATTTACCTGTTACAGCAAAAGGTACGATTGTTGCATCAGCTTTTTGAGCCATTGAAACAGCACCATATTTAAATGGCAATAAGAATGCATCAGTTTTATTTCTTGTTCCTTCTGGAAAAATTCCAATCGCTCCACCTTTTTTTAAGATGCTAATTGCTTTTTCTTTTGCTTTTTTAGCTTCTTCATGATTTTCTCTATCAACACTAATGCAACCTACCATTTTGAAAAACCATCTTGTTTTAAAACTATCAAAATATTCCTTTTTCGCCATATAATGTACTACTCTTGGAATTTCGAATAATGGTCCACATTGATCTAAAACATGCATATGGTTACCACATAAAATCATTGGGCCTTCTTTAGGAACAACCTCAGCATTAATTACTGTCGGATCACATTTTTTATAAAATATAGGTTTTAATATTTTTTTTGCAACCTTATAACAAAAATCACTCATCTTTTTCTCCCTTAATTAAATCAATTACTTTATTCATTAAAATTTTATTTTCTTGTTCCAAATCAGTACCGATCTTATAAGCTTCACCAAATGTAATTTTTAGTCTTCCAAAAAACTTATATTCTCCAGTAATGCTAAATGGAACAATATATGCATTTGTTTCACTGGCCATTTTGACTGCACCATATTTAAATGGCATAATTATATCATTTGTTTTATTGGTGGTACCTTCTGGAAATATGCCAATAACTTTGTTTTCATTTAAATTTTTAATTGCTTCTTGTAAAGCTTGTGGATTCTTATTTTTTCTGTCAACAGGGATTATACCCATTCCTTTAAAAAACCACTTCATTTTAGTATCTAATAATTCTTTTTTTGCAAGAAAATGTACAACTCTATTTGTTGAACATACAAGAGAAGCACAATCAAAGTTAGACTTATGGTTCCCTGCTAGAACAACTGGTACATTTTTAGGAATATTTTTTTTATTTATATATTTTGGTCTAAACAATAAATAGAATATTGGTGTCCCAAATATTTTTACTATCCAATATAGAATTAAACTCATATTATCACCTTATTACATATAGAAATATACTGAAGAAATGAAATATACTGCCTGCTAAAACAAAAAAATGAAATAAGCTATGCATATATTTAACTTTCTTCCCAATCTTATAAAACAAAGCCCCAATTGTATACATAATACCACCAAGGATTAAATATAAAGTTCCCATATAGCCTAAAGATATTCTTATATCATTGAATGCAAATAAAACTATCCATCCCATTAAAATATACGAAATTAAAGAAATGTTTTTAAATTTTTCTAAATTGATTGAATTTAAGGTAATTCCTAAAATCGAAAGGAATAATAAGATTCCCCATAGAATCCACCCTTTGCTACCACCTAATGTTACTAATAAATATGGCATATATGTACCAAAAATAAGTAGATATATTGAATCATGATCTAATACTCTGAAAACCTTTTTGGCTTTAATATTAGGCGAAAAGCTATGATATAAGCATGATATAGTATATAGAATTATAAGAGATGCTCCATATATAGCTGAACTAACAATTGCGACTGGTTTATTCGAAAAAACTACTGATAGTACTAAAGCCGCTATTCCAAGCAAGGCCCCAATGCCATGTGAAATAGAGCTAATTAATTCTTCTGCTAAACTATATTTTGGTATATCAATTTTATTCATATTGCCTCCTAAACTAATGAAAGACTCATCAGAGTCTTTATGAAGCTATTTGTCTTCCAACAACATTTATAGAAAATGTAACTGTTTGATTTGAAAGTAATCCAGTATCATATTCCCAAACCCAGTAAATTGTAACGTTCTGTGCTGATGAATTTGCTGTTAAATTAACCTTTAAAGGATTTTCTGTTGTAATCTCGTTTGCTGCTGTATGAGCTTCGTCACTATATAATTTCATACCTGCAAGTGTATCATTTACATTTGGACTGATTGAACATTCAACATTTGTACTTGTTCCTGATGGATCTAAATTAATGGTAAATGATCCACTCGAACCAGGAACAACATCACCAAGTTCTTTTACAAATGTTTCTTTTGAATTTTTATTTTCGGCTTTAAAAGTCCAATTAATTGCTTTTCCTTTAATACCATATGAATCACTACCTCTAAAATATGCAAATGTACCTGTCGTTATTAAAAAAAGGCCAATTACTGAAAAAACTATAATATTTTTCTTAGCATTATTGTTCATAATAACCTCCGTATTCTTACCACATATACATTTTACTATATATTTGAACTTTTTTCAATAATTTTTAACAAAAAAAGGAAGTTTCCTTCCTTATTTAATGATTTCTGATACGTTACCAGCACCAACAGTTCTTCCACCTTCACGGATAGAGAATTTAGTACCATTTTCGATAGCGATTGGTGCGATTAATTCTACTGTGAATTCTACGTTATCACCAGGCATAACCATTTCAGTACCTTGTGGTAATTCAATTACACCAGTAACATCTGTAGTTCTGAAGTAGAATTGTGGACGATAGTTTGTGAAGAATGGAGTATGACGTCCGCCTTCTTCTTTTGATAAAACGTATACAGTAGCTTTGAATTTAGTGTGTGGAGTAACTGAACCTGGTTTAGCAAGTACTTGTCCTCTTTCAACTTCTTCACGAGAAATACCACGTAATAGAACACCAGCATTATCTCCTGCTTCTGCATAGTCTAGTTGTTTACGGAACATTTCGATTCCTGTAACAACTGTTTTCTTAGTTGGTTTAATACCAACGATTTCAACTTCGTCATTTAATTTTAATTGACCTCTTTCAACACGGCCAGTAACAACTGTTCCACGACCAGTAATTGTAAATACGTCTTCAATTGGCATTAAGAATGGTTTATCAGTGTCACGAACTGGAGTTTCAATCCATGTATCAACAGCATCCATAAGTTCGTCAATTTTCTTGCCCCATTCTTCATCTCCTTCAAGAGCTTTAAGAGCAGAACCACGAATTATAGGTGTGTTATCTCCATCATATCCATATTCAGTTAATAATTCACGAATTTCCATTTCAACTAAATCTAATAATTCAGCATCATCAACCATATCGCATTTATTCATGAATACAACCATACGAGGTACACCAACTTGACGAGCAAGT
>CAJKKJ010000033.1 GCA_905200435.1 uncultured Bacillota bacterium
AGGATCAACAATGCTTGTTGAATGTTTAACTGATAATGTTAATAGAAGTGTTAGCGAAGTTCGTGCTGTTATAAATAAAAGTCATTTAAAAATGGGGGCAATGGGTAGTGTTGCCTATATGTATGACAATTTATCAATCGTTGGTTTTAAAGGATTATCATTAGATGAAGCAATGGAAGCACTAATAAATGCTGATGTTCCATTTATTGATATGGAAAATGATGGCGAAGAAGTTATTATATATGGTAATCCAAATGATATTAATAAAATAAAAGATGCTATTAGTAATTATAAAAAAGATATAACTTTTGATATTGATGAAGTTGCATACCTATCAAAAGAAAAAGTAAAATTATCTGGTGAAGATTTAGAACTTTTCCAAAGAGCATTAAATTTATTTGATGAAGTTGATGATGTATCAAATGTATATCATAATGTTGAATTATAAAAGCAAATAATTTTGCTTTTTTTCTTGTTATTATAATTAAAATTGTGATAATATATTTCTAGGTGGTTTAGATGAAAAGTACAATTTTACCAGCAGACAAATTTATTGTTATCAACAAAACTATTTTTAATGACCAAGATAGAAAACTATTAATGCGTCTATATCAACCTATAATAGGATCAGATGCTGTTAGTTTATATTTTAACCTATGGTCAGAATTAGATAAAATGGAATTCACAAGTGAAGAATATACTCATCATTACTTAATGAATTTACTAGGATTTAGTATTGATGGATTTGTACTTGCAAAGGCAAAACTAGAAGCAGTTGGACTAATTAGAACATATGTAAAAGAAGATAGTATAAATTCTTACATATATGAATTATATTCACCACTATATCCCAATGATTTCTTTTCAAATCCAATACTATCAACCTTACTTTTAAGTAACATTGGGAAAAGAGAATATGACATAATTGTAAAAAACTTTAAAATGCCATCTGTTAGTTTGAAAGAATATAAAGAAGTAACATCATCCTTTTCAGACGTATTTATGGTAAGTAATGTCGAAAAAGACTATAGTACACTTGATCTAAGATCAAGAAGTACAAATAATCTAGCATTTGATATAGGCTTTGATTTAGAAGAATGCTTGGCATCAATCCCAAGTGAAATGCTTAATTTAAGAAGTGTGAATAAAGGAGTAAGAGAGTTATTATTAAAACTAGCATTTATTTATGATTTTAATTTAGAGACAATGAGTGAAGTAATCAAAGAATCATTAAATGAAAAAAATGCCATTGATAAAGAAAAAATAAGAGAAAATGCTAGAAAATATTATACCTTCCAAAATAGTGGTAAGTTGCCCAACATCATATTTAAATGTCAGCCAGAATACTTAAGAAAACCAATAGGCGATAATACCAAAATGGCTCAACTAATATATATGTTTGAAACAACAAGCCCATATAATTTTCTGGCTTCTAAAATTGGAACAAAACCTTCCAAAACAGATTTAAAAGTACTAGAACATTTAGCAGTTGATATAGATTTAACACCAGGTGTTATAAATGTTTTACTAGATTTTGTTTTAAAAACAACAAATAATAAATTAAATATGAATTATATAGATGCTATCGCATCACAATGGAAGAGATCAAGAATTATGACAGTTGAAGATGCAATAAAGATTGCTCGCAGTGAAAATAATAAAAGAAAACCAAAAACAAAAGTTGCAGTAGAACCAACTTGGTTTGACCAAAAAATAGAAACAATAGTAGCAAGCGATGAAGAAAAGAAAGATATAGATGAATTACTAAAGGAGTTTAGTTAATATGTTAAAATTAGATGAAGAATTTTTAAAAAGAATGAATGGACCCCATATTGATTTAGATGATGAATACAATAAAGCATTAAAAGATCCAGCATTCGCAAAAATGGTTAAAGAATTAAATATATCAAGTGAAATATTAAAAAATTATACGACTACTTTAACAGAATGCTCTTATGAATATTCCAACTGTTTAAAATGCAAAAATTTAATGGAATGTTCCAATAAAGTAAAAGGCTATGCATATTTGCCAACCAATATAGATGGTCATGTCGAAATTGGTTATAAAGCATGTAAATATCTAAATAAATTAAAAGAAGAAAATAAATATAGTGATAATGTAAAATTAGTGGGTGCAAATTCATATTTAAAAAATGCAAGAATGAAAGATATATATACAGACGATAAAAACAGATTTGCCTGTATAAAATGGTTAAATGATTTTATAAAAAATTATCCAAACAAGAAAAAAGGATTATATTTAAGTGGAAACTTTGGATCAGGAAAATCTTATCTAATAGCTGCAATGTTCAATGAATTAGCTAAAAAAAATATAAAAAGTGTAATAGTATTTTGGCCATACTTCTTAAGTGAATTAAAAGGATCATTTAATAATGGTGAGTTTAATAATTTGATAGAATCAGTAAGTAAAGTACCACTTCTATTAATCGATGATATAGGAGCAGAAAACTTAACAGATTGGGGAAGAGATGAAATACTATGTCCAATTCTAAATGTAAGAATGGAATCAGAATTGCCAACATTCTTTACATCAAACCTAGATTTAAATATGTTAGAAGAACACTTAAGTACAAGTAAAAGTGGTGTTAATAAATTAAAAGCAAAAAGAATAATGGAAAGAATAAACCAGTTATCAGAAAATATGGTAATGGTTGCACAAAATTATAGAGGAAAATAATATGAAAAAATATATCACAAAATATAAAAATATCAAAAATAATAAAAATATTGTTTTATACAATGACAATACACTAGCACTAAGAGAAGGAAGTAAAGAAATATCAAATATCTATAACTATATAGGAAATTTTGAATATAATGAAGACTTAAAAATGGACGTTGCGCTAGTTAAAAAAAATGTTGGTACAACTATAAAAGATACACTAATAGGATATATAAATCTAGATGGAAAACTACAATCATATCTTTACAGTATGTACTTTGATAAAGTATTCTGTGCAGATAATGATTCCTTTGAAAAGTTAGTTCAATCAATTGAAAAATACTTAGAAGTGGAAAATAAAAATAAAGAAAATAAAAAAGAACAAGGAATAAGAAAAGTATTATTACTTGCAAAAATAAGAAACAAAGAAGAGCACCAATAGGTGCTCGTTTTACATATCATGGTTGTAAGTTTAGATTTAATATGATATAATCATTACAGGAGGGTTGTATATGGAAATAAGTGAAATATTAAATATATATAATGACTTTAATAATAAAATAAATGAATTATGGAGGTTACTTTGACTTCGAAAAAAGAAATGCAAAAATAAAAGAATTAGAAACCAAAACATTAGAAAATGGTTTTTGGGATAATAGAAGAGAAAGTACTAAAATAATAAATGAATTAAATGCTAATAAAAATATAATAAAAGATGCAGAAGAATTAAAAAATAGAATTACAAGCAATTTAGAATTACTAAATGAAATAAAAGAAACAAATGATATAGATACAGCATTATTATTAGAAGAAGAAATAGAAGAAATAAGGAAAAAAATAGATGAACTAGAAGTAAAATTACTTTTAAATAATGAATACGATGAAAATGATGCAATATTAGAAATACATTCAGGAGCAGGTGGAACAGAAGCTTGTGATTGGGCCAATATGCTAAAAAGAATGTATACAAGATGGTGTGAGAAAAAAGGATATACATGTGAAATAATTGATGAGCAAGAAGGATTAGAAGTTGGTATAAAAAGTATGACAATGATTGTTCATGGATTATATGCATATGGATATTTAAAGTGCGAAAAAGGTATTCATAGATTAGTTCGTATATCGCCATTTGATAGTGGTGCTAGAAGACATACCTCGTTTGCATCAATAGATGTTGTTCCATTAATTGAAAGTGGTAATATTGATATTGAAATAAAAGATTCTGATATAAGAATAGATTGCTACTGTGCTTCTGGACATGGTGGACAAGGTGTTAATACAACACCTTCAGCAGTTAGAATAACCCATTTTCCAACTGGAATTGTTGTAACATGTCAAAATCAAAGAAGTCAAATTCAAAATAAAGAAGAAGCATTAGAGGTTTTAAAAAGTAAATTATATAAAATTGAATGTAATAAAAAGAATGAAGAAATGAAGAATTTAAAGGGAGAAATAAAAGATATTAATTTTGGATCCCAAATAAGAAGTTACGTAATGTGTCCATATACTTTAGTTAAAGATCATCGTACAAATACAGAAAATCCAAATGTTGATAAAGTATTAGATGGAGATATTGATAACTTTATAAATGATAATTTGAAGAGTTGGTGATGAAATGAATATAATACAAATTAGAAATGTAAATAAAAAATATAAAACAGGCGTAATGGCCGTAAATGATTTAAGTTTAGATATTGAAAAAGGAGAATTTGTCTTTGTTATAGGATCTACAGGTTGTGGAAAAAGTACTCTAATTAAAATGCTATATCGTGAAGAAAAACCTACAAGTGGGAAAATTATGATAGGTGGAATAGATGTAGCACGATTAAAAAATAGCAAGGTTTATAAACTTAGAAGAAAACTTGGTGTAGTTTTCCAAGATTTTAAATTATTACCCCATGCAACAGTTTACGAAAATGTGGCATTTGCTCTAGAAGTTCTTGGTTTATCAAAAGATGAAATTCATGATAAAACAATTAAAGCTTTAGAATTAGTAGGCCTTAAAAATAAAGCAAAAAGTTATCCAGAAAAAATAAGTGGTGGTGAACAACAAAGAACAGCTATTGCCCGTGCAATTGTAAATGGACCAAAAATTTTAATCTGCGATGAACCTACTGGAAACTTAGATCCTGATACTAGTTATGAAATCATGAATGTTTTAAATGAAATTAACAAAAGAGGAACTACTGTAATTATGGTAACTCATGATACTGGTATAGTTGAAAAAATGAAAAAGAGAGTTATTCTTTTAGAAGAAGGAAGAATATTAAAAGATTATAAGGAAGGAACATATAAAAATGCAGTACGTTAGAATATTAGGTCGTAATATAAGAGATGCTTTCAAGGGTGTATTTAGAAATTTATCTTTATCAATGGCTTCTATACTTTGTACAACTATAACATTAATTGTAGTCGCAATTTCAATTGTTCTAACTTATAATGTAAATAATTTTACAAAGTTAATAGAATCTGATATGTCAATTGTTGTTTTTCTAAAAAAAGATGCTACAAATGATGATATTAATAATGTTAAAAATAAAATTAATGATATTGATGGTGTTAGTAGTTGTATTTATAAATCTAAAGCTGATGTTTTAAAAGAAATGATGAATGCTGATTCTGCTCTTGCAAGTATTTTAGAAGGCCGTACTGATGAAAATAATCCTTTATCATCTACTTATATTGTAAAAGTAAAAGATCTACGCAAAATTGATGAAATAGCTTCTAAAATCGAAGTTTATGATGAGGTTGAATTTGTTCAATATGGTAAAGAAGCAATAAGAGATTTAGTTAATATATTTGATGCTATTAGAAGAGGTAGTATTATAATTGTAGTAGCACTAATTCTCGTAACAGCATTCTTAATATCAAATACAATTAAAATTGCAATTATTGCTCGTAGAAAAGAAATTGAAATTATGAGATTAGTTGGTGCATCTAATTTAAATATAAAAATACCTTTCATATTTGAAGGATTGATTATTGGTTTAATTGGTTCAATTATTCCTATATTTATAACTTTATATGGTTATGCTTCTATATATGATAAACTTAATGGTCAATTATTCTCACCTATATTAAAGCTTGTTCAACCTATGCCATTTATATATTATACTTCACTTGTACTTTTAGGTGTTGGTGCATTGGTTGGTATGATTGGTAGTTATAGAGCAAGTAAAAAATATTTAAAAATATAAGAGACTATGAAAATAGTCTTTTTGTCTTATATATATTAATATAAAAATAATATAATATTCAAAAAAAAAATATTATATATTAAAAGTAAATAAATTAAGTGAATATAATAGATTTTCTAATATGTTTTTGATACAATAAAAATAGTAGATATTTTACTTGCAATTATTAATTTTATATAAGATAACTTGTAAATATAGTATGATACAATGATTTAGAGAGGAAAAATATTATGACATATTTAATAGTTGGTGGTCTTGGCTTTATTGGATATAATCTAGCAAAAGAATTAATAAAAGATAATAATGAGGTTATTGTTATTGATAACATAAGTTATGATTCGTATTATCCTTATGATTTAAATTTAAAAAAAATGAAGAAGAAACATTTTATTGCTAATGATAACTACACATTTTATAAAAAAAATATCTGTACAGATTCACTAGATGATGTTTTTGATAGAAAAATGGATTATGTTATATTTTTAGCTGATATGACACATGACTATTATTCAATTTTAAAGAATGATTTCACTTTATTAAATATTGGTTTAAAAAAAATAATCAAATATGTTCAAAAGAAAAATATAAAGTTTATTCTCGGATCTTCTTCATGGATATATGATAAAACAAACAAAAAAGTCTTAAAAGAAGAAATAATAAAAGATAATTTAACAGATTATGGTAGAGCAATTAGAGTTAATGAAGAAATTATATTGAACAGTAAAATTAAAGCTATTATATTAAGACTAGGAATTGTTTATGGCGATGGAATGCTTCCAAATAATTTTTTGTATGAAATATTAGATAAACTATATTCTGGTGAAAGATTGCTTGGCTATGAATATGATGTAGAAGTGCCTAAAGACTATATTCATATTAAAGATGTAATATATTGTATTAAGAAATCTTTTGATTATTTTGACCATATTAATAGTACTGAAATAATCAATGTTGGTAGTGCAAAATGTACTAGTACTAATACACTAATAAATAATATTGTACTATATTTAAATAGTCGTTTTAAAAATTATGGTTACAAAATAGATGAATATAATTTTCCTTTAAAAAAAACTGATTATATGAGATTGAATATTAATAAGGCAAAAGAAAATTTAGGTTTCACTCCATCTACTGATATTGAAGTTGGGATAATAGATTTAATAAATTATTATGAATCTATTAATTACGTCAACACTAAATTGACTAAAAAACTTAAAATAAAAATTGATAAAATGAATTATAGCGAGTTAAAAAAAGAGGCATATAAATATTTAAAATGTTCTTTAACTAATGGAGAAGTAATTAATTATATAGATTATAAAATTTATATGCAATATTATTCTTTAAATGATATATCAATTAATAAAATTATGGATTTAAGTAATACTGAATTATTAGAACTTAAGGAAGATTTAATGCACAGAAACTATAAAAAAGTCGAAAATAATTTCCAACTATTTAATAGAAAAGTATATGAAACATCTAATGATAGCAAGAAGGTAATTGATTTTATTGACAAAATACTTGGTATTATAGATGCTTAAAAGAAAATAATTAAAGTTAAATAGTATAAAACATGTACTAAAAATAAAGTAACAAAAACTTTATCAAGTGGAAACGTAGGAGATGGAA
>CAJKKJ010000034.1 GCA_905200435.1 uncultured Bacillota bacterium
TCCAATATAAACATAAAAGGCAATTTAAAAACAAAGTTAAACTAATTAAAATAAGATAAGAAGATTGTAATATATAATCAATATAAATATAATACAAAAAACAAGTCTATATTAATATATAAGTAATACCAATATAAGGGAATAATATGTTAATTAAAAAAATCACAAATTCAATTAAGCCTTATAATTATTCATCTTTTTAACTAAATATATAACTTCCGATAATGTATGTTATGTTAACTTCTATAAATTGGAAATAAAATACTATTATATTCCCTACTAAACTGTTAATAATAATATTGGGTGATTAAAAATGAAAAAAGCAGAAAAGAAAGCTAAACAAAATGTTAAAAATAACATGAAAAGTTTAGAAGATAACTGCAAAAGTAATGACTGCAAATGTAACGATTGCAAATGTAGTGATGATTGTAGAAATTGCAGATAAATTACCTAAAAAAGTAGAACCAAAAGTTCTACTTTATTCATGTGGATGACTCTTATATTGTTCCTTTAAATGTTCATCAGAAATATGAGTGTAAATCTGAGTAGTTTTAATAGAAGAATGGCCAAGTAATTCCTGAATAACCCTTAAATCCGCACCGTTATTAAGTAGGTGAGTCGCAAAACTATGTCTAAGGGTATGAGGTGAAACTTCCCTATTTATCCCCTTCTCTTTTAACAATAACTTTAAATTCTTAAAAAGACCTTGTCTAGTTAATTTATTACCATGATTATTCAAAAACAAATAATCATTTTTTTTATTTTTAAGAAGCTTATTCCTATAATTATAAATATAATTATCCAAAGCTCTAGTTGCAATATCACCAATAGGAATAATTCTTTCCTTTGAACCCTTACCAAAAACCTTAACAATATTATTAGTCAAATCAATATCATAAAGCCTCAAATTAACTGTTTCACTAATTCTAAGACCACTAGCATACATAAGTTCTAAAATTGCCTTGTTACGCGCTGTAAACACATCAATTACCTTAATATCAAGCAATTTATCAACTTCCTCATAAGAAAGCACAGAGGGCAAACTATGACCTAATTTAGGCATATCAATATTATAAAAAACATTCTCCCCTACTACCTTCTCCATTATCAAATAATTATAATAATTCTTTAAAACAGTTAAAGTATAGTATGCAGTTTTAGGAGAATTAATTTTTTTTAAAAATTCCAAAAACTTTTCAATATCATCAACACATACACTTTTAAAATCTATTCCTTTATCATCAATATAATCATAATATTTTTTTAAAGCATTCTCATAAGAATCAATCGTATTTTTACTATAATTCTTATTTGAACTCAAATAATCTAAATATTCTAATGCATATTCCATATTCATCACTAATAACATTATATCATTTTTAAAACCAATTGTATTTAATTTTAAACAAAAATAATGTATAATTAATAAGAAGGAGTGATACAATGGAACCATTAGCAGTAAAAATGCGACCTAAAAATTTAAGTGAAGTAATTGGTCAATCGCATTTAATAGGACAAGGGAAAATATTAACAAACATTGCCAAAAATAAAAGACTATTTTCAATGATATTATACGGAAAGCCAGGAATCGGAAAAACTACAATCGCACTAGCACTAGTAAATGAAATGGGACTAAAATATAGACTATTAAATGCAACTATTAACAATAAAAAAGATTTTGATACAATAGTCGAAGAAGCAAAAATGTATGGCGGAATTGTAGTTCTAATGGATGAAATACATAGATTAAATAAAGATAAACAAGATTTATTATTACCATATCTAGAAAACGGATTAATAACTCTAATTGGTATGACGACAACAAATCCATATCACTCCATAAATCCAGCTATAAGAAGTAGATGTCAAATATTTGAATTAAAAGAATTATCAAAAGAAGATATAATTAAAGGTCTTAAAAGAGCTTGTTTAAATGAGGCACTAGAAAACATCAAAATCAAAGATGAAGAACTAGAATATATAGCTTCCCTATCTGGTGGTGATTTAAGATTCGCCTATAACTTACTAGAAATGGCATATGTAGCAACAGATGACTATAATATAACACTAGATGTAATAAAAAGTATAAACTCAAAAAAAGTTATTTTTAGTGATGCAAATGGTGATGGACATTATGATTTATTAAGTGCTTTTCAAAAATCAATCAGAGGTTCAGATGTCAATGCATCAATATACTATTTAGCAAGACTAATAGAAGCTGGAGACTATGAAAGTATATATAGAAGAATGAGCGTAATAGCATATGAAGATATCGGACTAGCAAACCCTATAATAGGCGTTAAGGTTGATGCCTGTATAAATGCATGTGAAAGATTAGGGTTTCCTGAAGCAAGAATACCACTATCAGTAATGATAATTGATATGGCCTTAAGTCCAAAATCAAATAATGGTTATAGTACATTAGACAAAGCATTAAATTTAATTGAAACGAAAGACACTGGCAATGTACCAAACCATATAAAAACATCTTCACTAGAATATAAATATCCTCATGATTATCCAAATCATTTTGTAAAACAGCAATACTTACCAGATAAAATTAAAAATGTTAAGTTTTTTGAACCTAAAATAAGTAGTAAATATGAGGAAAGTTTGGTCAATTATTATAAAAAAATAGAAGAATTAAATAAATAATTCTTCTATAAATTTATTATAAATAATTCAAGAGCACTAGCTGGTACAACTTTACCAGTTTTTATGTTTTCGTCAAGTTCTCCAATATTAATTAAAGTATTGAGTAATTTTTCTTTAGAATACTTTTTAGCAGCTACACCTGCTAACTGAACAGGATATGTTTTAGTTTCTAATTGGTTAGCAATATCATTTACTGTATATCCTTTTTCACTTAGTACTTTTACTTGATACATAAGTCTAATTTTTGAAGCAATTACAATAAGAATCTTAATAGGTTCTTCTTTTTGATTTAATAGACTAAAATACTCATTTAAAGCTAAATTTTTTTCTTTATTAATAATATGATCTATAAATTTAAAAAAATCAATTTCTTCATATTTATTAATTGTTAAAACATCCTCTTTAGTTATTTCTTTTGAATCATATTTATAGGTTTTAAGTTTTTCAATCTCGTTAATTAAAATTCCTGTATTATCCCCTACTCTATCAAGCAAAATATTTATACTTTCTTTATCAATTTTAAAACCATCTAGTCTATCTTTAATGATATCTAAATTATTGGTTTTATTAAATTCGTAAAAAACTCCTTTATTTTTTAATAATTTAGTTATTTTTTTTGATTCCATTAACTTATCTTTATAATATTTAAATATTAGAACAGTATTAGGATTTATATTGTTCAAATAATCTTCTAACATTGTAGTATCAATTACCGGATCTCCTTCTTTAGCAATTGATAAAAAATAAGGATTATTTACTACTATATATTTTTTTTCACCTAATAAAGTCATCATTGAAGCATCAAATAGTACATCTTTTAAACTATCAAATTCTAAATCATAATTTATAGAGGTAGGCGCTAATTCCTTAACTTTTTGATCAACTAAATATTCTTCTTTTCCATATACAACATATATCATTGTTACACCTTATTCTTCATTATTTCAAGTATTTTATCAAAACTATCATCATCAGCTAATTTATTTTTTTTAATCATTCCACATTTATTGCATTTATAAATAATTTTATATGTATCTTTACTTTTTTCTATATCAATTGGTTCTAATATACCCTTACAAGTAGAAGCTCTATCGCCAGGATTTATGTCTAAATGTTTACTTGATAAACAATATGGACAATGATCTCTAGCTGTATATAAAAGTTTATTAACTTTTTTATGACAAACGTCGCATGTAAAGGTTTCATCTATCATGTTAAATCTTTTCATATTATACTTAATAGAATTATAATTCCAAGTATAATTCTATATATTCCAAATATAGTAAAATTATGTTTTTTGATATAGTTTAGTAAAAATTTAATTACAAATAATGATGTTATAAATGCTGATAATGATCCAATTAATAGAATAAATACTTCATTTTCTTTAAATAGAAATCCGAATTTAACTAGCTTTAATAGTGATGCACCTAACATAACTGGTATTGACATTAAAAAGGTAAATTCAGTTGCTTTCTCTCTTGTTATTCCAAGTAATAGAGCACATATGATGGTAATACCAGATCTTGATGTTCCAGGGAATATTGCTGCTATTATTTGCGCTAATCCAATTAATAAAGCTGACCTATATGTTATTTCAGTAATATTATTTTTTTTATTATTTTTTTCTATCACTATAAATAATAAACCAACAATAATTAAAGTAAGTGCTACACTAATTTTATTATAGAAATACTTTTCAAATATTTCATCAAATAATAAACCAATAACTGCTGCTGGAATACAAGCAATTATTATTTTTTTCCAACTATCAATATTATCTTTACTTGGTTTTAATTTATTAAAGTATAGTACTACAACTGCAAGTACAGCACCTAATTGAACAACAACCTCAAAAAGGTTCCAAAATTCATAGGATACTTTTAATGGCATTAATTCTTTTAATAAAATTAAATGACCTGTAGAACTAATAGGTAACCACTCAGTTATCCCTTCTAGTATTCCATATATAATTATTTTTATAATTTCCATTTAATCATTCCTTTTTGAATATATACATCCACAATAATCTTGTCTATATAAATTGTATTCTTTTGATAAAACAATAGACCTCTTATAGCCTTCGTTTTTCTTAAAATCTGATATCAAGAATTTACTATTATATTTCTTTTCTAGTTCTTTACCAATCTCATTTACGTATGAAGCATTTTTATGTGGACTAACCGTTAAAGTTGTTCCAAAATATTCAAACTTATTTGATGCTATGTTTGCACATTTTTCTAGTCTAAGTTTATAACATTTATAGCACCTACTACCGCCTTCTTTGTCATTTTCAAGTCCCAAAATGGTATCATGATATTTATTATTTTCATAGTCAACATCATATACATTTATGTCAGGATGAACTTTTTTTATAAAATCAATTTGTTCTTCTTTTCTTTTTAAATATTCTTCTATAGGTTCAATATTAGGATTGTAATACAAAACTGTTATTTCAAAATAAGGCTCTAGATATTCTAAAACATATGATGAGCAAGGAGCACAACAAGAATGCAAGAGTAATGTTGGTTTATGGTCAAGTGATTTAATTAAATTTTCTAACTCTTTTTGGTAATTCATAAATCCTCCTTATTTGTAATAAATAACTGTATTTAAGATATCATTTATATCTTTTTCGCTTGTTTCAGTGAAAGAAAATACATATATTGCTTCGTTTGATGCTATAAAATATTCACTACTTCCGTTTGTTTTAATATAATTATATGTAATATTATTTATACTAATTGTATCACAATTTTCTATTCCTACGTAGTTCAAATACGAAGTAATATTATTCACATCAAATGAATATTTAATTATTTTAAATTCAGACGTTTCTTTTTCAAATGTTATTATATTTTGTATTTCATTTAGATAGGTATTGTTCTCTTTTTTTTGCCATGTATTTTTTAATTTAAATATAAATCTACTATCAAATGAATAAGGAATTGTTGGATTATTGATTACTTCACCCTTTTTGTCAATCACAACATTTGGTTCAACTGGTGTGTTATTGAATAAGAATTTGATTATAAGAAATGTAATTATGCTTAAAATAATAATAACTCCTAAAAATATCCAAATAAAATAACTCTTTTTTTTCTTTTTCTTAACCTCTTCTGTTGCCTCTTTTATATTATTTTTTATTTCTACTTGGCTTCCATCTATTGTTTCAAAGGAATTCTCGTTTGAATCTATTTCCATTTCTTCAGCATTATCAGGTTCTTCTTTCTCAAACTTCATTTCCATTATACCTTCTAATGTTGCATTTGTTCCTACTGGTGTATATTTTTGCCCTACTTCAAATCCGCATCCTAAACAAAATTTGTCTCCTTCTTTTAGTTCTGTTCCACATCTAACGCATTTCATGTTTCACCTACTTACAAGTTAAATCTTGACTTTCTATATTTTTGATAATTAGTGTTTTTTCTTCACCTATATAATCACTCATAAAGTCAACTATCTCAATTTTGTTTTTATAACATCTAACTTTTTCTCCCAAAGAAGAACATACTTGTTTTGCTAAACCCTCGTCTTTATATTCACTTACACTTGAGGCTTCTGTTAATTTGTCGTTTTTAAAGTATAGTTTTATTGTACTTGTGTATAATTCGTTTTTTTCTGTGCATACGATATCGGCCTTTTTTGTGCATCCTACAAGTGTTAATAGAATTATTAATAATATTATTTTCTTCATTCTTTTATCCTCCTATTTATATTATATCATTTTTAACTATCACTTACAATTGTAATTGTTATCGTTTAAATAGTTAACTAAATCATCTGTGTTTTCAATTGAAACATCAAGAAAATCTTTATAGTTTTTATATATAATCATATTTTTGTTGCATTCTACTTCGACATCAATTAATTTTAAAAGTGTGCAATAATTATTTGCTTCTTCTTCGTTTTTAAATTCTGTTTTGATTTGTATTTTTTTTATTTTTTCTTTCTCACTTATTATTGTTATATTTGTATTTTCATTGTTTTCATTTTTATTACACACTCTTTTTTTTGAGCATCCAACTAGCATTAGTATAGTTATTAGTATTATAATTTTTTTCATATTCATCACATATAAATTATATATTGTTTAATTGTATTTTACAAGTATGTTTTTTTAAATTTTTTATATAATTTTTTATTTGATTCATATATTGCGCTTGAATCAAATTGTTTATCATTTTTATCATCTTGTTTACTTTTTTCTAGTGGTGTTAATACACATTTTATACAATCATTTTTGTTTCTTTTTTTCATATAGTAATCCATTATAAAAGAAAGACTTTTAATTTTTACTTCACTAAAATATTCATTATGTATATTTATTGGTATGTATCCTTCTTTTTCTAAATATTTCAAATAACCATTTTCATATGTATATTCAACATTGTTGTATGTATCTAAGTAATATGTTCTATTCTTATATTTAACCATTGTTATAAGATGACACATTTCATTTTTTAAATTGGTACAAAATATTTCATATGCATCATATCCTAAACGTCTAAAAATATCTGTTGTTATTTGAGCAAAACTTCTGCATACTCCATTTCCATTTATTATTTGATATGAAAAATTATAATTTTCTTCAACTATATTTATTGTTATAAATTTTTTCTTATATGATAAATTACCATTCATTATGGCATCATGTAAGAAATGTATTATATCAACTGGGTTATTTATGTCATTATCTTT
>CAJKKJ010000035.1 GCA_905200435.1 uncultured Bacillota bacterium
TGTAAATAATATAATATTATTCTAGAATATAAAAAGAAATAAATTTATGCAAAACTAATAAACTTTATAATAATTATCCATTTTAAAGCACCCGATTTTGACAGTTTTCAATTAAAAATCGTCAATAAGTGTTGAAAAACCTAGCTTTGTTATCATTTTGTTATTGCGTACGTTTTCATGAGGTGGCATAATTATATTGATGTTGTTATGTTATGAAACTAAACATAAAAACAAAAAAGATTATTCTTATTACACCATAATAAAAGATTATACTAATTTAAGCGATGCAAGAGCAACTAAAGAAAATGTTTTATTCCAATAAATGAAAAAGCAAACATCACATAAGATTTAAATTTAATGAAAAAACAACAACTGAAATAATAAGTTATAAAAAAATTAAAAATTTTTTTAGTTAAAATTTATAAAAAAAAGTATGCACTATTTTGAAGTGATAAAATAAATGTAGACAGTCTAAAAAAGACACAGTCTATATTTATTTGTTATCATAAATAAAAAAGGCTCATAAACCCTATAAATAAAGAGTTAGAGCCTTTTTAATTTCAAAAAACTGTCAAAGTCAAAATTATACTATAATAGGTAATTTTTGTCTATTTATTTTAAAAAAAATTATAATTTTATTTTATAATTTTTTTAAATAAATCATGTTTTAATTCAGTCATTTCTATTTTACTTGCAAATATAATACATTCACCCTTATGTTTAAGAAGTACACTAGCATCATCTTCAATCATTTCGGCATTTTTTAATCTTTTAACTAAATCTTTACTTGATATATCATTATAATCCTCTTTATTTTCATATAAAGAATTAATTTCTCTTACGTAAACATGATCAACAGTCTTAAGAATTTTTACTAGTTCATTTTCAAATACGCTAAGCCAATCATAACTATGTGGTTCAAACACAACATATATTTTTAGTTTAGGATATTTTTGTTTAACTGATGTAATGATTTTTTCTAATTGTTTTGGATGATGGACATAATCATCAACAACAATTGTTTTTCCTATTTTTCTATCATCAAATACACGATAGCAACCATCATAGTATTTTATAAGTTTTTGGACATCTTTAGCTTCCATTCTTTCATAATAGCAAAGTGCAATAACTGCTAATGTATCACGAACCATGTCTGGTCCATATATTGGTAAATCAAAATGTCCATAATAATTATCTTCAACAAAAACATCAAATGATGTCCCCCTATCATAATAGTCAATATCAACAGCTCTTATTTCATTATTTTCATTTATACCATAATAGAATACTGATGAATCTATATTTAGTTTTCTAACATATTCATCATCACCATTTGCAAAAACCATTTTACTTGCACGTTTTGCATACTCACTATAAGCCTCTATTACATCATCAATATTATGGAAATAGTCAACATGGTTAATATCTATATTTGTAATTATTGCATATTCCATTGTATAATCACAGAAATGTTTTTTAAATTCTGATGTTTCAACAACAAATTTACGGCTCATTTTACTTGCAAAACCTTCGCCATTACCTACTAGATAATTACAAGGTGTTTCACTACTTAGAGTATGTGCGAGTAATGATGCAACATAACTTTTTCCGTAACATCCTGCTACTGTAATAGTATCAAAAAGTTTTGTAAGACGCGCTACTATTTCATTGTATTCATAAACTCTAAGTCCCATATCTAAAGCTTTTCTTATTTCTGAATGTTCTAAAC
Source organism: uncultured Bacillota bacterium (assembly GCA_905200435.1). Taxonomy (GTDB): domain Bacteria; phylum Bacillota_I; class Bacilli_A; order RF39; family UBA660; genus CAG-884. The sequence goes on from CAJKKJ010000035.1 coordinate 1,730, forward strand.
GCACATGTTCACTTCTAACAACAACTGTACCAGGAGTCATATAATCATTTTCGTCAGTATAAATGGTTATATCTTTTTTCTTTAATATATCTTCTGTAAAACGATATTCAATATTATCATCATAGCCAGCGACTGTAAAACCTAAATCACTTAGAATTACGGCTAGACTACTAAGAAATACACCTTTAATTCCAACAATATAATATTTCATAATTTCCTCCTAGCCTATAAGTTCGATTAAATATGGTCCTAGTATTAGTATAAGTATTAAAGGTACAATAAATAAAACTGATATTATACTGACTTTGTTTGGTATTTTATTTATTTTTTCTCTGATACTTAAAACTCTTTTTTCTCTTAAATAATCTATTTGGTCATACATTGTTGATAATACTCCATTACCAAATTTATTAGCTTCAACAATGTTTAAAATAATATTATTTATAACATCTGATGGTATTCTCTCACGCATATCTGATAAAGCATTTGATACATCTTTACCAAATTTTATTTCATATAGTGTATGTCTAAATTCTTTTGAAAGTTCTGATTTTATATTATCAGTTGTATTTTCTATTGCACTTTCGATATTTTTTCCACTTTCTAAAGAAAGTGTTAAGATTTCAAAAAATTCTAATGCTTCTTCTTCTAAACGATCAGCTCGATCTTTTATCTTATAATCAACTACCATTATAAATAAATTATACCATATAATTGAACATATTAATCCTAAAATATATCCAAAATCCAAATTATATAAACATAAAATGTAAACTAAAATTGTAGTTATTAACCTAGTTACTAAAAAAAGGACTGTTTTATTTGAACCAATTAATTTTAGTTTTTTACTTACATAATTGGTATCAAATGTTCTAAAAAACTTTGTTTTCATAACTTTATCACATCCTTATTTTAAAGATTTTTCTAATAATAACTATATAGAATATATATAGTATTAGAGCGATTATAATTAGGGAAATACCTATTCCACTTTTTATTAATGGACTAAAATAATCTTTATTTATAATTAAGATAACTAAAACAAATATAAGGGGCAAACAAAATAGAAAGTTAGAAATCATTTTTGGACTGCCTGTTAAAGCTTTATATTCATTTTTTATTTTTCTTTGATCGAATAAATTTTTCTCGATGCTATCAAATATTTTTATAACATCGCCACCTGTATTATTTAGGATCTCTAAGGAAGCAGCAACATATTCAGCTTCTTTTAGATTTAATCTTTCACTAAATCTTGTAAATGCATCATTTATACTTAAACCAAATTTAATTTCTGAATACATTTGTTTATATTCTAGTCCCATTGTATCATTCATTTCTTCTGATACTACTTTGATTGCTTGTTCAGGGCTAGCGCCTACCTTAAAGGCGTTATTCATAATAACTACTGATTCTAATAAATCATTTTCTAGTTTTTCATGATGTTTTTTGTATAAAATAATATATTTGATATCTAATAAATAATACCCTATTATAAATAATAACAAACCTTCTTCAAAACTGATTATGTCTCCTAAGAAAGCTTTTGAAAAGGCACACACAATTAGAAAGACAATCCCAAATAAGAATTTATGTGCGATTAGGGTAATACCATTTTTAATATTTAATGAACATAATGGTACATATTTATTGTATTTAATTCCCAATTTTTTAAAGAAAGCAGAGCTATTTAAAATTCGAACCATAAACTTTAGTAATTTCATGTATATATTTACTAAATGATCTACTAAACTTGGATTTTCTGTTTTCATTCCTTGAACAGAATATTTACTTACTCGATTAAATTTTTTTTGCTTTTTTTGATACCATATTGTTAGAAAAATCAAAAATATAATAAATAAATTAAATACACCATAATATACTTTTAAGACATTATCATTATTTTTTTTGACATTTACAATTACTGTTTTTGTACTTATATTTCCACTTTTATCTTTTACTTTATACGTAATTGTTTGAGCCCCTATTTTATTTAAATCTATACTATCATAATTAGTTTCAACTATATAATCATTATAATTATCATGAACAATTATATAATCGTTTGGATTAAAGCTTTTACCTTGTTTTATAGTAATTACTTTTTTGGTTATTTCGATAACTGGAGCTTCTTTATCAATAATATAATTACCACTTTTAATTATTTCATCATTTATTAAAACATTTATATTATAGGTACCAGTTTCATTTAATAGGATATCTCTTTTTTTATTTTCTTTTATTTCTTCTTTTTTATATTCTATACCATCTTTATATAGTATTATTGTATAATTTTGAACATCAACACCAGGTGTGAAAGTTACAATAAAACTTTCATTCGTTGGTTCAAGTAATTCATACAAACTAAAAGTATTTTCTTCCACAACTGGTCCTCCTTATTCAAATATTTTTTCGATATCTTTTACGCCTCTGGCTTTCATTTTCTTAACAACCATTGGCATTCTTTTATATACTACGAATTCTCCTACTACGGTTCCAAATTCTGTAACTCCTTTTTGTCTAAATGCAAATATTTCTTTTAAAGCTATTTCATCATCTTTAAATCCTACTACTTCACTTATACTAACAATTTTTCTTTTGCCATCTGATAATCTGTTTATATCGACAACTAAATCAATCGCACTTTCAATATATTCTCTTATTGCTTTTATAGGAATTTCCATGCCAGCCATTAATACCATTGTTTCTAGTCTGTTTAAAGCATCTAGTGGTGAATTGGCATGAAGTGTTGTTAAACTTCCATCATGACCTGTATTCATAGCTTGCAACATATCAAAAGCTTCTTTTCCACGTACTTCTCCAACTATTATTCTGTCTGGTCGCATACGTAGGGCATTGATTACTAGTTCTCTTATACCAATATTGTGTACTCCTTCATATGTAGCTGGTTTTGTTTCCAAAGATACAACGTGTTCTTGTGATAGTGATAATTCAGCTGCATCTTCAATTGTAACTATTCTTTCTTCTTTGTTAATGAATGATGATAGTACGTTTAATAGGGTTGTTTTACCTGATCCTGTTCCACCACATACTAGTATATTTAATTTTGCTTCTACTGCTGCTTCTAGGAATCTTGCCATGTATGGTGTTAGCGTACCTGTTCTTAGTAATTCATCTATTGTTTTTAGATTCTTTTTAAATTTTCTTATTGTTAGTATTGGTCCATTTACAGAAAGCGGTGGTATTATGGCATTTAATCTTGAGCCATCCGCTAATCTTGCATCGACCATTGGATTACTGTTATCAATTGTTCTTCCTACTGGTTGAATCATTCTTTGGATTGTTCTTATTATGTGTTCATCATTTATAAATGATGTACTTTCTTCTTTTAAGAGTTTACCATTCATTTCGATGTATATTTCATTTGGTCCATTTACCATTATTTCGGTTACATCATCTTCTTTTAACAAATCTGTTAATGGTCCATTTCCGGTTATTTCATTCTCAATTAAATCGTATAGATAAGATATTTCACTGGATGTTAAATTATAACTTTTTACGGTTTTATCTATTTCTGTTTTGATGTATTCATCTATTCTTCCGCGACCATTCATTTTCTTATCGATTACATTTTGGATTATTTTGTTTCTTAATTCATTTAGTAGTGTTTTGTTTTTGAATGTATCGTAATCTGTTACAAGAGAGCTTATTTGGTTTTCTTTTATTTCAAAGGCTTCAGTTAATTTTTTCAATTTTAAGCACCTCTTTATCTAAATCATTTATGATATTTTTAAATGTTTCTAGAGATTTATTGTTACTTTTTCTTATACCATTATCTAGTAATAATATTTGACCTTTTTTAATATATTCACCCATATTTTTTTGATAAAAACTGCTTGGTAAGATATAATCTACTTTATTTCCTAAAATATTGTTTAAATCAAAACTATCAAACTTTTCTTTATATTTATTTAGTGATTTATTGATTAGTATTTTGTAGTTTGTTTTTTCGATATCTTTATATATATTAGCGATACTTCTCATTGCTTTTAGTGATACTAAATCATTATCTATAACATATAGTATCATATCACTTGCATCTAATACATTTAAATTTATATCATTCATAAAGTAATTTGTGTCAATTATTATGTAATCATAGTTTGGTTTGTATTTTTCTAGTATATCGGTTATACTTTTTGAATAGACACCTGCTGCTCTTCTTGGATCGTTTGGGGCAAGTAAGCAATCTATATAACCATTATATTTGGTTATGTAACTCATTAATGGTTTTGTATAACCGTTTAACATATCACTTGCTAGTGTATAGATGTTTTCATCGTTTGTTATGTTTAGTAATGGACCTACTGCACTTTCATAAAGGTCTAAATCTATTACTAGTGTTTTTACCTTTTTTAGAGATAGTAAACATGCTAGATTTAGTACTGTTGTTGTTTTTCCTGTTCCACCTTTTACGGATGTTACTGTTAATACTTTTGCTTTATTAATTGCCATAATCCACCTCTATTCTTTTTTCATCTATTATTCCTTTATATTTTACTTTTATTGTTCCAAATCCTAGTATTTTTTTTACCACATTTGATTCTTTTTTTATTTCTACTTTTATTTCATTATTTTCTATATATACTGTATTTTCGCATTCTAAATTTTTATTTATAATTTTTTTTATGTTTTCTTCTACATTTTCATTTTCTATATTATTTAATCCATATCTTATTGATTCTTTTGCTATATTTTCCATTTGTCTTTTTTCATAATACATGTTACTTTTACTATTTATTAGTATAATAACGTATATTATTAATGGAACAAATAAAACAAATATTACTAATGTTTGACCTTTATTATTCATATAATACACTTCTTTTTACGGATATTATTGTTGGATTATCTAATACTTTATTTAGTAATGGGGTTATTAATTTTACTTTTTTTGTTAGTTTTAGTTCTATAAATTCTCCGTTTATATTTTTTTCTAGTGTTATATCATTTTTATTTAGATATGTATTTATTTCATCTTCTTTATTGTTCATATATAATTCTGTTATGTAGTCCAAATCATTTTCTAGGTCATATTTTTTGTTTTGTATATTGAACAAATCAAAAATACCAATTGTTAGTATTAATAGAATTGGTAATATAAGTATGAATTCAATTAAAGCTTGTCCTTTAGTATTTTTTCTCATAACCAATACCCCTATTCTTAGATAATTGTACCATTTTTTTTAGTCGTTTACAATAGATTTAAATTATTTTTTCTATTTTAATAAAAGTATTTAAAAACAAAAAAACCTAATAAAATAGGTCTATATAATTTTTAAAGTTATTTTTGATGAATTATTATTGCAAGTATTCCTCATTGCTTTAACTATAGATTGAGTATCAGTGGTATAACCTAATATTACGTAAGCATCAGGATCTGATAAAGCTCCTCTAAACATTAATGAATAATCAGTAACATTTGCATTCATTATATTTATTTGCGTCTGAAGTTTATAACAATTCGAGAACATGTTATCCATATTTGTGACATTCGAAGTATCGAAATTGCTCAAATTTAATTCTGTTAAGGACGAACAACTAGAAAACATATAGGCCATATTTGTCACTTTTGATGTATTGAAATTGTTTAAATCCA
>CAJKKJ010000036.1 GCA_905200435.1 uncultured Bacillota bacterium
TTTAGAAGAAAGGTTAAATAATTTAGAAAGAAGAGTTAGTAGATTAGAGTCTTCTTTAAATGATACAAACATCACTAATAATTATAATAGTGCTTCTTATCAAATGATGTAGAAAGATCTGAAAAAGGTCTTTTTTTAAAAGGAACTTATTTACTAAGTTCCTCTTCTATTCGCATTAATTGATTCTATTGTCACATTCTATCTGTTCTTGACATTGAACCAGTTTTAATTTGGCCTAAATCAAGTCCTACTGCTAAATCAGCAATTGTTGTATCTTCTGTTTCACCACTTCTATGGGAAATAACTGTTTTATACCCATTCTTTTTAGCTAAATTAATAGTTTCTAATGTTTCAGTTATTGTACCAATTTGATTTACTTTTATCAAAATAGCATTACCTGCTTTATTGTCAATTCCCATTTGTAGATATTTACTATTGGTTACAAATAAATCATCACCAACTAATTGTACTTTATCACCTAATTTTTCAGTTATACTTCTAAATCCAACCCAATCATTTTCATCTACTGGATCTTCAATAGAAATAATTGGATAATCATTTACTAAATTAATAAACATATCTATTAATTGGTTAGTTGTTAATTTTTTACCTTCAACATTGTATAGACCATCTTCGTAGAATTCACTAGCAGCTACATCTAAACCAATATTTACATCTTTACCAGGAACGTATCCTGCTTTTTTTATAGCTTCCATTATGAAATCTAAAGCTTCTCTAGTACTTCCTAGGTTTGGTGCAAAGCCACCTTCATCACCTACTGCTGTAACATAACCATGTTCTTTTAGAATTGCTTTTAAATTATGAAAAACTTCAGCACCAATTCTAATTCTTTCATGGACAGTATCAGCTTCTGGTATAATCATAAATTCTTGAAAATCAATATTATTATCAGCATGAGCGCCACCATTCATTATATTCATCATTGGTCTAGGTAAAGTTTTACCATTTCCAATATACTTATAAACTGGTTCATTTTTATAATTTGCAGCTGCTCTTAAAACAGCCATACTAACACCTAAAATTGCATTCGCTCCTAATTTGGACTTGTTTTCTGTTCCATCTAAATCAATCATAATAGTATCTATTTCTCTTTGATTTAAAGCATCTTTACCTATTAAAGCTGGTTTAATAATTTCATTAACATTACGAACTGCTTTTAAAACACCTTTTCCTAAATATCTATTATCTTTATCACGAAGTTCTAATGCTTCTCTCATACCAGTTGAAGCACCACTTGGAACAGCAGCTCTTCCCATTATTCCACTTTCTAAATAAACATCAACTTCTACAGTTGGATTACCTCTTGAGTCAAGTATTTCTCTTGCAACAATATCTTTAATTTTTGACATATTTTCCTCCTATAATTTATTTATTACATCCTTATAAAGTGTTCCACGTTCTTCAAAACTATTAAATTGATCCCATGATGCACATGCTGGACTTAATAATATTATATCCCCTTTATCGGATAATTCAAATGCTTTTTTTGTAGCCTCTTCTAAATTATCAACTACTTTACATTCTTTTTTGCACCATTTTTTTATTCTATCTTTTGTTTCTCCATAACAAATAACATATTTTACATGTTCCATATGACTATCTAATTCATCAAATGAGTGTCCCCTATCAAGTCCTCCCATAATTAATATTGTTGGATTATCAAATGAATCTAAAGCAATTCTTGTTGAAACTGTATTAGTAGCTTTTGAATCATTATAGAATTTTCTCCCATCTATTTCTTTGACAAATTCAATTCTATGTTCAACACCTTTGAATGTAGATAATTCATCATATATTATTTTGTTTGGTATATTTAATTCTTTCATGACTAATATTGCACACATAATGTTTTCATAGTTATGCATTCCCTTAACTAAGATATCTTTAGTACTGATAATTTTTTCATTTTTATAGTATATATTACCATCTTCATAATAACAATCTGTTTTTCTTTTTGATGAGAAATATTCTTTTCTTCCTTTGATATCATTTGTTAAATTAACAACATCTTCATTTTCTAAATTTAGGATTGCTAAACTATTATCATCAAAGTTTTTAAATATTCTTTTTTTGATATTTTTGTAATTTTCATAATTACCAAAGAAATCAATATGTACTGGTATTAAATTTGTAAGTACAGCAATATCTGGTTTAAAGTCTTTAAAATTATTTAATTGTTGGCTCGATATTTCCATCACTAGTATATCGTTTTCTTTTATTTCTTCAATCATTTTAGATAAAGGTATTCCCATATTACCACACATATGGCAATTAGAGGTGAATCTTTTTATCATGTTATAGATTATTGTTGTTGTCGTTGTTTTACCATTTGAACCTGTAACACAAATTAATTTTACTTTTGGTAAGAAGTGAAATGCAACTTCTATTTCATTAATAACACTTATTTTTAAATCATTAGCTTTTTTCACTAATTCATTTTCATTACTAATTCCCGGATTTTTAACAACATAGTCAAAACTAGAATCTAAATATGGTAAAGCATCTTTGGTAATATATACCTTTACTCCTAATTTTTCTAATTCTTCAACTTTTTCCTTTTCTTGTTCTTTAGCATCTACTAAAACTATCTCATTATTATGCTTTTTTAATAGTTTAGAAACTTCATAACCACTTCTTGCCATTCCAAAAACAAATATTTTTTTATTTTCAAACATTTTATTTTCCTTTCATTTTATAAAGGTTGGGCTTAAATAACCCAACCGATAATTAAGAATGTAACTAATAATATTCCAAGTGTTATAAGTACAAATTTGTAAATATGCTTAATCCATTCTTTATAACCAATATCAAAGTATGATAAGCCACCAAGTAATAATGCACTGGTTGGTGTTACAAATAATGTTAAACCATAAATTGTTTGCATTATAAATGTCATTAGTGAATAACCATCACTATAAGCTGTTTGTAATACAGTGCTTAAGTCACTTGCTAAATAAATAAATTGACCATAGAAGAATGTTCCAACACTTGATAGTATTGTTATTGGTAAAATGCTTACTTCTTTTGATAAACCTATTATTTTATTGAATATTGTATAAATTATTGATTGGCCTGTTTGGCTTGTAAAGAATGGCATTAATATTACAAATGATAATGTTGTAAATATAGACATTGGTATTAATTTTTTTGCGCCTTCTACAAATCCATCATACATGTCTTTTGCTTTTAATCCATAAATCCAAGATATTGCAATTGATGCAATTAATAATACTGCTGAAAATTCAACTTCTGAACATGTTCCTAATGCTTTTATATTTTGACCTAATATTCCTGAAACGATTGAAAAATTATTTACTTGAATTTCAGAAATTGCTGTGTGTAAATCCTCAAAAACGTTTATATTAAAAGCGTAAGACCAACTAAACATTGATATAAAGCCAACGATTAAAGCTATTAATGTAATTACTAAAGCTGGCATTGTTTTTATTTTTTTATCTGTCTCTATTTCCTTTGGATTAAAATCTTTATTTGATTTCTTAATGTATATAATTAGTAATGCACTTGTAATTAATAAAATTGCTACTTTAAAAACTAATAGAGATGTATATCCAACTTTATAGAAATAATTAATGTATCCACTTACATCAAATGCAAGTAATGAACCAATTATTCCTACAAATATTGCTCCTATTGTTGCAAGCATGGCATTCTTTTTATCATATCCTAATGCTTCTAAAACATCTTTAAAGAATGGTACTAGTACAAATAATCCCATCATTATTCCAAATATTGATGATAGAAGCGCTAGTAATATTACTGTTATTATTAAGAATGATGTCCTATTTTTTTCTTTTGTGCATGCACCTACTATGTTATTATAAACTCCTGTTTTCTTTAATATTCCATAGAATCCACCTACTACTAATAGGTAAACACCATATTGTACATATGTTTGAAATGATTGTAATGGATAATAAATTAAATCAAATAATCCAAGTGGTTCAAGACTACCTTCTGTATAAGTACCATTTGTATAACTTCCTGTTTTAATTATCCATGTTAATAAAGCAAATATTAATAATGAAATTAGTATTGTTTTTAATAATTTTTTATTGTTCATAAATCCTCCTGTTAAAATCTCCTTTTTATGTCTTCTAAAATAATACTTACTTTTTCTTCTAATTCTTCAAGTGTACCATCATTAACTATTTTATAGTCAAAATTATTATAATCATCAAGATCTGTTTCTGTATAATGTTTTTGTTCGCTTGCTGTAAGTTCAGATTCTAAAGATGGTCTTGTAACATTTATAACAATGACATTTTTTAACTCTTGTTTTGGTATGTCAAGTTCTACTTTAGCCCTTGCATCACTTATTGTTATGATATCAAAAAAGTACGAATAAACTTTTATATCTGATATCATTCTTTTAACGAAGAATAGAAAATCTATTTTTTGTCTTATTAATTCTGTTCCTAATGTTTGCAATAATTCACGTGGTTTAGTTTCTTCACTACCATCCCAATTGCTTATTTTTTTAGCATATTCTTTTATTGGTGTACTATATTGTAAATTGATTGTATTTAAACCTATTCTTTCATATGCATCTCTTATCATTTTGGCAACAGTATCTTTTCCATGTCTAGCTTTACCACTTATAATAAAGATAAATGGATTTTTTTCTTCTAAATTCATACTTTTACCTCCATTTTATCGGCTTTGAAAAATTTATATTTTTCATTGTAATATGTAATGATTTCTTTTAGTACAGCTACTATTGGAGTTGCAATTATCATGCCGATCATTCCAAAGAAATAACCAAATACTAATAATCCGACTAATATTGTAACCGGACTTAGTTTTACCGATTTACCCATTATTATTGGCGATAATACATTTCCTTCTATTGTTTGGATTATTGAAAGAACAACTATTACTAGTATTCCTGTTAATGGACTTACTGTAAATCCTAATACTACTGCTGGTATAGCGCCTATATATGGTCCTAAATATGGTATTACATTGGTTACGGCACAGAATATCGCAAGTATAATTGCAGCTGGTACTTTTAATATTAATAATCCGATTAATGTACAGCCAAAGATTATTAATGACGAATATATTGTACCTCTTATAAATTTATTTAATATATAATTTATTCTTGATAATAAATCCCATACTTCCTTACGATATTTTGTAGGTATAATTACTTTTATTCTTTCTGGTGTTTCATTGAAATCAAGTAATAAGAAGAATCCTACCATTAATCCAAGCCAGAATGTTCCTAGTCCAGATATTATATTTGATACTGTTTTAGTGATCCATGAAACAATACTTGTTGCATCAAATTCGGAAGCTATATCTGTTACTTTCTTTATGATTGCTGTCTTAGTTGATGTTAAATCAATTCCTTCTATTGTAAAATCATTGATCCATTTTAGTGTATCATTAGTTATTTTACCTAAATTTACTGTTTGAACTTGTTCAACAATTACCGGTACAATTTCTACTATCAATAGTATTAATACACCAACAAATGTTATAAAAACAATTAATGATCCAAATATTCTTTTTATTTTATGTTTTTGCATCCATGTTACGAGTGGATTAAATAACCAAGCAAATCCTAGTCCTATAAAAAGAGGTGTTAGTATTTGTAATAGTTTACTTATAAAAGGCATTATTTGTAATTTATCACCTATTAGAGTTACTAAATACACTGCTGCTATAATAAGGACTATATGTAATAAACCTATTAATCTATTACCTTGAGTTAATAAATTATTAATTTTTCTTTTATTTATTTCATCCTTCATATGACCCTCCTAGGAAAATTATACACTTTATTTTGTTATTTTTCAATTAAAAATAATAAAAGATTAGAAAATTCTAAGAAATATATAACATTTTACAATTAACCATAGATAAATAGATTTTTAAAATTAATTTGCTATATCCATATATTTTTTTAATAAAAGCAAAAAAATGTTAGGAATTTATTTTCTAACATTTTTAAATATACTTTTAAAATAAACTTAATTGGTTAGATTCATCCATATCATCTAAAACTCCAAGTTCTTTCATTTTTTCAATTAAAGTCTTAGATACTCCGCCTCTTTTTTGTAAATCTTCAATTGAATAGAATGGTCTTTTTTCTCTTTCAATTACTATCTTTTGTGCAACTGAATCGCCAAGTCCATCTAAACATCTAAAAGGAAGTAATAAAGTATCTTTATCTAAAATTTTAAAATACTTAGAATCTGATTTCTCAATATCGATTTGAGCAAATTTAATGCCTCTAGCCGATGCTTCTAATGCAATTAGCATAACATCATATACATTTGATTCTTTATTAGAAGCACTTGCTCCTTTTTCTTCAATATCCAATATTCTATTTTTAATGGCATTATATCCATTTACCATTGCTGAAACATCAAAATCAGCACATCTAATAGACATATAAGCACAGTAATATAGAATTGGATAATGAACTTTATACCAAGCTATTCTAAAAGCACTTGTAACATAAGCAGTAGCATGAGCTTTTGGAAACATGTATTTTATTTTATTACATGAATCAATAAACCATTCTTCAATACCTGCTTCTTTCATTTTGTTTTTGAAGTCAACCCATTTATCAGGTTCCTTAGAAGCTTTACCTTTTCTTACAAATTCCATTATTTTAAATGCATCTAAATCTTTCATGCCATGATATCTTAGATAAACCATAATATCATCACGACATCCAATAACTTCTTTTAATGGAACAATATTGTTTTTAATTAAATCTTGAGCATTTCCTAACCAAACATCTGTACCGTGTGATAAACCAGATATTTTAATTAATTCTGCAAATGTTTTTGGTTTAGTATCAACTAACATTTGAATAACAAATTTTGTACCAAATTCAGGGATACCTAAAGTACCTGTTTCACACATAATTTGTTCTTTACTAACCCCAAGTACTTCTGGACCAGAAAATATTTCCATTGTTGCTTTATCACCTAATGGTACTTTAGTTACATCAATATTTCCATCTTCATCTCTAGGTAAATTAGCTGTGTCAACAAATGTTTCTAATCCTTCTTTACATTTTCTAACTTCTTCTTTTGATAAATCTTGTAACATTCTTAAAACTGTCGGGTCATCGTGTCCTAGTATATCAAGTTTTAATAAATCTTGGTCAATTGCATGATAATCAAAATGGGTTGTTCTCCAAGGTACTGTTGGATCATCTGCTGGATATTGGAAAGGTGTAAAATCAAACACTTCTTTGTAACCCGGAACAACAACTATTCCTCCTGGGTGCTGACCTGTTGT
>CAJKKJ010000037.1 GCA_905200435.1 uncultured Bacillota bacterium
TTAAATTAATTCTTCCATACTTTGTAAAAGCATTACCATGTCTTGCAAGTCTTGTTGGTAAAACGCAGTCAAACATATCGATTCCTCTAACAACTCCATCAATTATATCAAGAGGTTCACCAACACCCATTAAATATCTAGGCTTATCTTCTGGTAAATAAGGAATTGAATAATCTATCATTCTATGCATTGTTTCTTTATCTTCACCTACAGATGTTCCCCCAATTGAATATCCATCAAAATTCATTTTTACAGTTTCAGTAGCTGATAATTTTCTCAAATCTTCATATTCTCCACCTTGAACAATCCCAAATAAAGATTGATTTTCATTATTAAAAGCTTCTTTTCCTCTCTTTTTCATATATTCATAAGAAGCTGGATATGGTGAACATTCATCAAAAGACATTGCTATATCACTATCAAGTAAGTTTTGAACTCTAATAGATTCTTCAGGTGTTAAGAATAAACTTCTTCCATCAATATGACTTTTAAATTTAACACCTTCTTCAGAAATATCATTCTTTTTAGCAAGAGAAAATACTTGAAAACCACCAGAGTCAGTTAAAATTGGTCCATCATAATTCATAAATTTATGTAATCCTCCAGCTTTAGATACAATTTCAGCACCTGGTCTTAACCATAAATGATATGTATTTGATAAAATAACCGCACATTTTTCTGCCTTTAACTCTTCAGGAGTGAGCAATTTTACATTAGCAAGTGTACCAACAGGCATAAACATTGGCGTTTCATATGTTCCATAATTAGTTTTTAAATAGCCATGTCTAGCCTTTCCACTCTGTTTTATTAATTCATATTTAATCTTCATAAATACCTCCAAAAAAACTGATAATATTATAACATTTATCAGTTCTATTTTCTACCTTTTCTTAATTAATCGATTAATTTTTTTCTTTTCACCAGAAACATCAATTCCATAGACAAATTCACGATAATGTTCTGGACATAAAGAAATATATGTAACATCATCTTTTTCATCGATCGCGACTTGATCACCATCGCTAACATATTTACCATTAACAAGCCTAGCATTATGTAAAGCTTTCTTGCCACAAACACAAACAGTAGTTAATTCTTCTAAACTATTGGCATATCTAAACAAAGCTTCACTTCCAGGAAATAAATTACCTTTAAAATCAGTTCTTAAACCAAAACATATAACAGGTATATCTAATATAACAGTTATGTCCGATAACTCTTTAACTTGTTTTTCAGTCAAAAACTGAGCTTCATCAATTAATATAGCGGATAATATTTTATCAAATCTATTATCATATCCCTGATTAACTAAATAATCATTTATAACATTATACATTGCATCTATTTTTTTAGGATCACTTTCTATTTTTTTTATTCGTTCAATTAAAAAACTATTATCAGTGTATTCCTTATTATTCTTTTTTAAATACTCAACAACCAAATCGTATATATTCATATTTGGTGTAACTAGATAATCAACCTTTCTTGAATCTTTCATACCTCGTGCTACAACTCTATCATCACCTTTAGTATCAAGGGATGGTTTCATAAGTAAAACATTCATACCTCTCTCATTATAATTGTGAGCGACTTGTAAAAGATTTGAGCTTTTTCCAGCATTCATAGGTGAATACCTAAATCTAAGTGTTGCCATTTCCTATCCTCCTAAAATAAAGTCTAACATATATTCAAATAATATTCAAGCCCTTGGATGTGTTTTTAAATAAACTTCTCTTAATCTCTCGTTCGAAACATGTGTATAAATTTGTGTTGTTCCTAAATCAGCATGCCCTAAAAGTTCTTGAACAGCTTTTAAATCAGCACCATTATCAAGTAAATGCGTTGCAAAAGTATGTCTTAAGGTATGAGGACTAATATGTTTTTGAATACTTGTTTTACTCATATATTTATTAATTATGTCTCTAACACTTCGGTCGGTTAATTTTTTACCATTTAAATTTAAAATTAAATAATCTGTTAAACCAGAATTTTTAATCAGTTCTCTTGAATTATTTAAATAATTATCTAGAACATTCGCACAAACATGGCCATATATAACAATTCTTTCTTTTGATCCTTTTCCAAGTATACGAATTGTTCTATTACTAAAATCAATATCTCCAATTTTAATATTAACAAGTTCACTTACTCTTATACCAGTTGAATATAGTATTTCCATAATAGCATGATCTCGAATTCCTTGTACAGTATCATCTGGTTCACCTAGTAATTCTTCAACTTCATTAACATATAAAAACTTTGGTAAAATTTTTTCTTTTTTAGGATTACTTATTAAAGTCATTGGATTTGAATGAACCTTTTTTTTCTTATATAAAAATTTATAAAAACTTCTAAGAGCACTTATTCTTCTCGAAATTGTAGTAGTTTTATATTTTAATTTATTTAAATATTCTACATACTCTCTTACTATTTTATAATCAACATCATAATCTGTAATTCCTTTATGGTCCAAAAAAACTTTATATTCATCTAAATCAATTTCATAATTTCTGATTGTATTATCAGAATAATTTTTTACTATTTTTAAATATTCTATAAATTCTCTCATAATTTAATTATAGACAAAAAAAACAAACAAGTAAATACTTATTTGTTTATTATTTTTCTAACCTTTACACGAATTCTTTGTAAAGCATTATCAACAGCTTTATCATCGCGCTCTAAGACTTCGGAAATTTCTTTTTTCTTTAAACCACCTATTTTTAATAGTAATACTTGATCTTCAAAGTCTGTTAATTCATTTCTAATATTATTTAACATTTCTGTTTCATTTTCTATATCAATTATCATTTCCTCTGGTCCATCGATTTTAAAAATACTATTATCAGCATCATCTATAAAAATAGATTCATTCATAGCTCTATGTTTAATTCTTTTAGATGCAACAATTGCAGATATAATTTTCTTTTCTATACACGTTTTAGCATATGTATAAAATTTATTATCTTTAGTTTCATCATAATTCTTAATAGCATTAGTAAGACCTAACATACCTTCTTGGTATAAATCATTTTCTTCAAGTCCCGTATTTTTACAATATTTTACCATTTTAGAAACAACAGATTTTATAAATGGATTATATTTATTATAAAGTGCTTTTCTTTCTTCTTCATTTCCTTCATTAATAAGATATATTAACTCACTATCTTTATCTTTATATTCCATTTTACCCTCTTTTGTATATTGCTTCATATATTATGATACCAGCAGCTACACTAGCATTTAAACTATTAACTTTACCATTCATTTTTATAGATGCCTTAAAATCACATTCTTCACTTATTATTCTTGACATACCAAAGCCTTCACTTCCAATAATAATACATGTTTTTCCGTTATAATTTATTTCTCTATAATCTGTTCCTTCCATATCTGTTCCAATAAACCAAAATCCTTGTTTTTTTAATTTTTGAATAGTTTGTCTTAAATTAACAACTTTTACAATCTTTGTATTGAATATACTTCCAGCAGATGTATGAACTACAGTTGAATTAACACTAACACTTCTATTTTCTGGTATTATTATTCCATCAACACCAGCTGCTTCACATGTTCTTATAATTGCTCCCAAATTATGAGGATCTTCCAAATGATCTAATATAACTATTAGTGGATTTTCTTTACAAGTTATTTCTTCTAAATTAGCATATTCATAATCAATATCTAAAACAATACCTTGTGTATTTCCTTTTACTAATTTGTCCATTTCATTTTTATTTATAATTTCAACATTAGGAAAATTCATTTTTCCATTATAATTATCTAGCAAATATGTTTTATTTATTTTTTTACCTGTTTTTAAATATTCATCGGCAACATTTTTTCCATATATTAGCATTCTTCACCTAGTATAAAAGACATTATTTCTTTTACCCTTTCTTCATTTTTGTTTAAATAATGATATCCAATTATTGCTTCTAAACTTGTAGCATTTTTGTATGTTACAATATCTGTGCTTTTATTATTATGACTTTTATGATTCCTTGCTCTTTTTATTATATCAATTTCTTCGTCAAGAAAAAAATTATTATCTAATAGTTGTTTAATAAATTCTGCTTGTGCTTTAGCGCTTACATATTTAATTGATTCTTTATATAATTCATTTACCTTTGAATATGACTTATTTATTAGATATGTTCTAATATAGGTTTCATAAACTGCATCGCCTATATAAGCAAGCACTAAAACATTTCTATTTTTCGTATCGATCAAACGTTACTCCTTTAACATACCCTTGCTTAAAATCATTCATAATTATAGTCATAACTTTATCATAATCAGTTTCAGCGCCTCTACTTAAAGCTCCTCTTTTTTTGCCTATTATATCAAATGCTTCTATTGGATCTTCATTTTTTTCTAGATTATATCTTTCTTTTAATATTTCTGGATAATATTTTAATAGTGTATTTAATATATATACTGTAACATCATATATTGGCAAAATTTCTTCTCTAATTGCTGTAAAAGTAGCCAAATTATAGGCAACATTTCCTTCATCAATTTTAGGCCATAATAATCCTGGACTATCTAATAGTTCTATGTTAGGATTTACTCTTATCCAATTTAGATTAGTAGTAACGCCAGGTTTATTACCAACACCTACTACTTTAGATCCAGCTATTCTATTAATTAATGTTGATTTTCCCACATTTGGTACACCTATTACCAAACATCTTGGCTTCTTTATTTTCATGCCTTTTTCTAATCTTTTGTCATTTTTTTCTTGCATTATCTCATTAATTATATTAAATATTTGTTTAGCATTAAATTCATGTTCAATATCCATACAAAGAACTTTATAACCCAAACTTTCATAATGTTTAATCCATTTATTGGTTTCTTTTATATCACATAAGTCTTTTTTAGTCATTATCATTAATTTAGGTTTATTTTTAATAATATCATCTAAATCTTTAATTCTTGATGAAAAAGGTATTCTAGAATCAACAAGTTCTATTACAATATCTATTAAATTTAAATTTTCTTTTATTAATCTTCTAGTCTTGGCCATATGACCAGGGTACCAATTAATTGAAGTTTTAGGCAAATCTTTTTCAATACTATTATTTTCTTGTCTCATTTTTCTTTTTTGATACATATTCATAAAATTTCACTTCCTTTTTTCTAACAAATTTAAACATATTTAAATTGTATATTTTTTATTTGATTTCTGTATATTTTTTCATTCCCTGATTTTCTAATTTTTTCTTTTCTCTTTCAAGTTCTTTCAAACTTTTTTCGGGAGTTGGTATTTCTTCAGGCATCATACCACCAATATCAGCAATTGCTTTTCGAACTTTTTTACCAACTTCATAATGAATGCTTTTGGCATTTTCTTCTCCTTATACATTATCTTTTAAGAGTTTTTGTTTTGTTTGGTTTATTCTGAATAAGTTCGCAACTAACTCATCTTCATTCATATTATCTAAAATATCTTCTCGATATCTTAATTTTTTTCTCTTAAATATATCATCAGCTGTTTCACCATTGTATAAGCCTCTATATCCAGCATTGTGAAATTCTGCCATATTTTTAACACCTGCTGCAGATGCTACTTTTTGGAGAGTATAATTACCTTGTTTTGTTAATCTTCTTTGGTAAAATCTTTTTTCATCATCTGATAGTGAATCATACTCTTTTTCTGTTATTTCTTGTTTTCTTGTTTGGTACAAATGACAAATCTTTAAATTTATACTCTGTACCAATTTTTAGAACAAATCTTATAGTGTTAGGATTAATATTACCATCTCTATCTTTTTCGCCTATAATTATTTTTTCTACTAAATTTTCAAATTTAACATCATCAAATATTTCCATTGGCTGTTCTTCTTCATTTATGATTTTCTCAATGTCTTTAAGTCTTATATATATATCTTTATTTTGTTTATCATTATATTCTAACTGTTCAATTTGTTCATTCAGCATTTTTATTTTATTAGAAATTTATTTTTTCTTTTTCATTATAGACATCTTTGTTTTCTATGTTATCAAGTTTTAAATCAATTAAATTAGATAGTCTTTTTTGTAAAGTTTGTACTTCACTATAAAGTTTACTCAATTCCTTCTTGTTATCTTCGCTAGTTATAGTTTCTTTTATTGCATTTATTAGTTTATCTCTTGTTTTATGCTTTTGAGTTGTAATTGAGTTATAAACTTCAATAAACATTTCTTTTAATATATCTTCTCTAATTGTTAATGATTCGGGGTATTTTTCCTTTAAAGAAACTTTATTATAACAAGACCAATAGAAATATCGCTTTCCTTTTTGATTACCGCTTATTCTATGAACATAATTTGAGCCACATATACCGCATTCAATTTTAGAACTAAATGTATATCTATAGCAATAATGTTTAGAATGATGTTCTTTCTCTGACATCTCTTTTCTTCTTTTGTTTAATATTTCTTGGCATTTATTCCAAAGTTCTCTTGATATAATTGGAATATGATGATTCTTAACATAGTATTTTTCTTTTTCTCCAAAATTCCTATTTCTTTTATGAGTTAAAGGACTAACTATATAAGTTTTTTGTCCTAGACAATCACCAACGTATTTTTCATTTTTTATAATATTTCCTACTTGATTATATCTAAAATCATTACCTCTAGAAGTTTTATATTCTAATTTTTTTAACTTATTAGCAATAGTTCTACATCCTAGTCCATCAACATACCAATTAAATATCTTTCTAACAACTTCTGCTTCCTCTTTATTAATTTCCAATTCTTTTGTCTGTTTATTCCAATTATAACCATACATTCAGGACAACCTACAAACTCACCACGATTCATTTTTGATTTTAAACCCATTTTGACGTTTTGAGATATTGATTCACTTTCTACTTGAGCAAATGCACTATAAAGAGTTAAAAACATTTCACTATCCAACTCTAAAGTGTGAATATTTTCTTTTTCAAAGAATACATCTACATTATGTTCTCTTAACAGTCTAACATTATTTAGTGTATCAACCATATTTCTAGCAAATCTTGATATTGATTTTGCAATAATTATATTTATCTTATCATTTAATGCATCATCAATCATTCTTTGAAATTCACATCTGTTTTTTATTTGAGTTCCTGTAATTCCCTCATCTGCGTATATACCTGCAAACTTCCAATCAGGGTTAGATTTGATTTTTTCAATATAATATTTTATTTGTGATGAATAACTTGTTAATTGTTCTTCAGAATCAGTACTTACCCTTGCATAAGCACAAACTTTTTTTAATTTTTTGTCAGTATTGATTTCTTC
>CAJKKJ010000038.1 GCA_905200435.1 uncultured Bacillota bacterium
TGGATGCAAGTGGAAGTACAGTAGATATGTATGCAACACTTAGTATAGATAGAGGTAGTGGAGATACAGAATTACCAACTAACTTAAAGTTTTATACAACAAGTGATCATAAAAGTGAATTACATAAATATTATTCATTTTTAGAGAAGAATGGCTCAAATAAAGAAACTTTAACAATATATTGGTACTGGAATCCATATATAGATGATGTAGAAGATACTAAATATATAAATAAGAGTTTTAATGCAAGCATAAATGTAAGTGCAATTCAGATAAGTGAATATGCAATGATGAAGAATGGTAATGGTGTTACTAGTGATAGTAGATTATACTTTTGGAAAGATACTTATAGACCATATATAAGAACAATTACATTTGGGAATGATTTGAGTAATTTACCAAGTAGCTGTACAGAAGAAAATTTATGTTTTGATGTATCTGATACTGGAAGTAAAAAGAAAGTATATGCTTATTTAATAGATAGTGGATTAAAAGTTAAAAATTCAAATGAACAAAATTTATATAATTTACATATTGTAAGTGAAGCTCCAATCTTCGCACCATCTGATTGCACATTATTCTTTGCTGGATTTAATAACTTAGTTAGTATAATTTATAATGATAATTTTAATACATCCAAAGTAACAAGTATGAGTTATATGTATCTACCAATATATTCAGATAATGGAGATTGGAGTAGCGACGTTATTTTAACATCAAATATCAAAAATGTTAAACCATCATTTCTTGTTAAAACAAAAGAAAGTGAAATTGAAATGATGTCATCTGGTGGCAGTAGCGCTAGTTTTATTTCAGTTTTAGAAAATTTGAATTTAAGTAGTTTTAATACATCAAACGTAACAAATATGAGTAGTATGTTTTATGGCTGTTCATCACTAACAGATCTGGATTTAAGCAATTTTAATACATCAAAAGTAACAGATATGAATAGTATGTTTTATAACTGTTCATCTCTAACGAGTTTAAATTTGAATAGTTTTAACACATCAAAAGTAACAGATATGAATAGTATGTTTTATAGTTGTGAATCTTTAGCAAGTCTAAATTTAAGTAGTTTTAATACGTCTAATGTAACAAGTATGGCTGGTATGTTTATGAATTGTTTAACCTTAACTAATTTAGATTTAAGCAGTTTTAATACATCGAATGTAACAAATATGAGTTATATGTTTTATAGTTGTGAATCTTTAGCAAGTCTAAATTTAAGTAGTTTTAATACATCAAATGTAACAAATATGGGTGGTATGTTTTTGAATTGTTCATCTTTAAAAAGTATAGATCTAAGTAGTTTTAACACATCAAAAGTAACAACTATGCTAAGTATGTTTAGTAATTGTTCATCCTTAACTAACGTAAATTTAAGCAGTTTTAATACATCGAATGTACCAGATATGTCTTGTATGTTTGAAAACTGTTCATCTTTAACAATTTTAGACTTAAGCAATTTTGATACATCAAATGTAACAAATATGTCTGGTATGTTTTTGAATTGTTTATCCTTAACTAATTTAGATTTAAGCGGTTTTAATACATCCAATGTAACAAATATGAGTTATATGTTTAGAGACTGCACTAAAATTCAATTAAAAATTACAATTATGAATCTAAATATGACATCTTATGGTGGTATGCTCTCTGGTGCACTTAATGATGCAAATGCTTATGCTATAATAAGTTATACAATTGATACACAATCTATTGCTGAAACTATGAAAGCAACTAATAAATTTAATCAATCAAAAATAACTTTAAAACAAATATAATTTTTTAAAAGATCAAATAATAATTTTGATCTTTTCTTTTTTTTTAAAACTTATTGTAAAATAATAAAAACTTTGCTATAATTAATTTATACAATAGGAGGAAAGATATGGAAGTAATAAATGTTAAAAGTGAAATTGGTCCATTAAAAAAAGTATTACTACATAGACCTGGTAATGAATTATTAAATTTAACACCAGATACACTAGGTAGATTACTATTTGATGACATACCATTTTTACCAGAAGCTCAAAAAGAACATGATGAATTTGCCCGTATTTTAAAAGAAAATGGGATTGAAGTTGTTTATCTAGAAGACTTAATGGCTGAAGTATTAGGACTAAGCGATGAAATAGAAGACAAATTTATAAGACAATTCATATATGAAGCTGGAATAAGAACACCAAAATATAAAAATTTAGTATTTGATTTCCTAAAAAGTTTCAAAAATAAAAAAGAATTAGTCTTAAAAACAATGGAAGGAATAAAAGTAGAAGAAATAAGTCACGCTAAGAGAGAAGTAGAACAATCATTAGTAGACTTTGTAGGTGAAGAATCAGACTTTTTAGCTGATCCAATGCCAAACCTATACTTTACAAGAGATCCATTTGCAAGTGCTGGAAATGGTGTTATATTAAATAAAATGTATTCATTAACAAGAAGTCGTGAAACAATATATGCTGAATATATATTTAATTATCATCCAGAATATAAAGATAAAATAAATAAATATTATGATAGATATTTACCTTATCATATAGAAGGTGGAGATGTATTAAATCTAAACAACCATATATTAGCAGTAGGAATATCACAAAGAACAGAAGCAGGAGCAATTGATGAACTTGCTAAAAACCTATTCAAAAATCCTGATTGTGAAATAGATACAATACTAGCATTCAATATACCAGAATCAAGAGCATTTATGCATCTAGATACAGTATTTACACAAATTGACTATGATAAATTTACATACCATCCTGGAATAATGGATACACTACAAGTATTTGAAATAACAGAAGGCGATATACCAGATAGTGATGAAGATTTAAATGTTGTAGAACTAAATGGAAGTTTAGAAGAAATATTAGAAAAATACCTAAAAAGAAAAATAACATTAATACCATGTGCTGGAGGAGAGAAAATATCTGCCGAAAGAGAACAATGGAATGATGGAACAAATACACTATGTATTGCACCAGGTGTTGTTGTTGTATATGATCGTAACAATATAACGAACAATATACTAAGAGAACATGGCATAAAAGTATTTGAAATGCCAAGTGCTGAATTATCAAGAGGAAGAGGGGGCCCTAGATGTATGAGTATGCCACTTGTAAGAGAAGACTTAGATGAAGTTCAATACAAAAGAGATAGTATGTGTTTAATAAAACAAGAGGATGTTAAAAAAATCAAGAATAAAATAGATTTAAGAGGAAGAAATTTCTTAACATTACTAGATTATACACCTGAAGAAATAAGATATTTATTAGATTTATCAAAAGATTTAAAAGATAAAAAACATAAAGGAATTGAACACAGATATTTAAAAGGGAAAAATATTGTTTTACTATTCGAAAAAACATCAACAAGAACAAGATGCTCATTTGAAGTAGCAGGATTAGATTTAGGAATGGGAGTAACATACCTTGATCCAGGAAGCTCACAAATGGGTAAAAAAGAAAGTATCTCAGATACAGCTAAAGTACTTGGAAGAATGTATGATGGAATAGAATATAGAGGTTATTCACAAAAAATAGTAGAAGAACTAGCAAATAATGCTGGAGTTCCGGTATGGAATGGTTTAACAACTGAATTTCATCCAACACAAATGTTAGGGGATATGCTAACAGTTGAAGAAAATTTTGGTCATTTACAAGATATAAAACTGGTATTTATGGGAGATGCAAGAAATAACGTTGCTAACTCATTAATGGTAGTATGTTCTAAAATGGGAATGCACTTCGTAGCATGTGGTCCAAAAGATTTATGGCCTGATAAAGATTTAGTTAAAAAATGTAAAGAAATAGCTAGTGAAACAGGCGCTAGTATCGAAATGACTGAAAATGTAAAAGAAGCAATAGAATATGCTGATGTTATATATACAGACGTTTGGGTATCAATGGGAGAACCGGATGAAGTATGGGAAAAGAGAATTAAACTATTAAAACCATATCAAGTAACAATGGATGTAATGAATAATGCCAATAAAAATGCTATATTCTTACACTGTTTACCATCATTCCATGATTTAAATACAACAATAGGTGCTGATATTCATGAAAAATTTGGTCTAAAAGAAATGGAAGTAACAGATGAGGTATTTAATTCACCAAGATCAAAAGTATTTGATGAAGCTGAAAATCGTTTGCACACTATAAAAGCTGTAATTTATGCAACTATGAGGGAAGATAATGAGTAAAATAGTAATCGCCTTAGGAGGAAACGCCCTTGGAAAAAGTCCTGATGAACAGTTAAATTTACTTAAGAATGTTGCTAAAATAATTGTTGGATTAGTAAAATCAGGCAATAAAATAGTTTTAACACATGGTAATGGTCCGCAAGTTGGTCAAATCAATCTTGCAATGGAGTATGCTGCAAATGGTGCAGGTACTCCAAGTATGCCATTTCCTGAATGTGGTAGTATGAGTGAAGGATATATTGGTTATCAATTACAACAATGTATTCAAAATGAACTTGCAAAACAAGGAATGAATTTACCATGTGCCACAATTATAACCCAGGTTTTAGTAGATTCTACAGATTCTGCTTTTCAAAATCCTAGTAAGCCAATAGGAATGTTCTATAGTCGTGAAGAGGCTATGGAAATAGAAAAAGAAAAAGGCTATACATTTGTAGAAGATGCTGGACGAGGATATAGGAGAGTTGTACCATCTCCTATGCCTATAGATATTATCGAGAAAGATGTTATAAAACAACTAATTGATAATACATTAGTAATTGCTGCTGGTGGTGGTGGAATCCCAGTTGTCAAAAAAGAATCTCTTGAAGGTGTTGCTGCTGTTATAGATAAAGATAGAACAGCTGCTTTACTTGGAAAATTAATAGGAGCTGATATGCTACTTATATTGACCACTGTTGATAAAGTTTGTTTAAATTATAACAAAGAAAATCAAACAGATATTGATTGTATGAATGTTACTGAAGCAGAAAAATATATTAGCGAAGGTCATTTTGCTAAAGGAAGTATGCTTCCAAAAATTGAAGCTTGTATTGATTTTGTTAAAAATTCAAATAGAAAAGCAATTATTAGTTCACTTGAAAAAGCAGAATATGTAATTAATGGTGAAACAGGTACAATCATAGAAGGAGGAAATATAAATGTCTAAGAAAAAGACTAGAGCGATGTTATCGTCTTTTTCAATCATTCTAATTCTTATATTTGGTCTTGGTATTTTATCAAATATTTTACCAAATGCTAAATTTGTAGGAACAGAATTAGTAAATGGTAGTGGTACTGTTGGAGCAAGTCTTTCGCAAGTTTTAATGGCACCAATTAAAGGATTTGCTGATGCAATCGATGTATGTATATTTATTCTTGTATTAGGAGGTTTACTTGCTATTATTAGCAAAACAGAAGCTCTTGAAACAGGTATTAAAGTTTTAGTACAAAAATTAAAAGGAAGAGAATTATTATTAATTCCTATATTAATGTTTATCTTCTCAGTATGTGGTAGTACATATGGAATGTTAGAAGAAACAGTTGGTTTTTATGCTTTACTTGCGGCTACAATGATGGCAGCAGGAATGGATCCATTAGTAGGATCTGCTATTGTTCTTTTAGGAGCAGGTAGTGGATGTTTGGGATCAACAGTTAATCCATTTGCTGTAGGAGCTGCAGTAGATGCTTTAAGTAAAGTTGGCATTGAACCAAAACAAGGTGGTATTATTATCATTGGTGTAGTATTATGGCTAACAACATTATTTATTTCAACAATGTTCGTTATGGCATATGCTAAGAAGGTAAAAAAAGATAAGGGTTCTACTTTCTTATCATTAAGAGAACAAGAAGAAGCTGAAAAAGCTTATGGTAAATTTGAAGAAAAAGATGGAAAAAAAGTTAAATTAACTGGTAAACAAAAATTAACACTTATTTTATTTGCAATTGCATTCCTTATAATGATTATAGGGTTTGTACCTTGGGAAGATTTTGGTGTTACAATATTTACTAAATTTACTGGCTGGCTTACTGGTGAGCCACTTGGAAAATGGTATTTTAATGAATCAACTTTATGGTTCTTAATTATTTCTATTATTATATCAATTGTTAATGGATTTAAAGAAAAAGAATTTGTTGATACATTTGTAAGGGGAGCATCTGATATGATTAGTGTTATTCTAATTATAGCAATTGCTAGAGGTGCTAGTGTATTAATGCAAGAAACTTATTTAGATAATTATATTATTTATAATGCTACTGAAGCTCTTGCAAAATTACCTGAGCTTGCATTTGTACCATTAAATTATCTATTACATGTTGTACTTTCAATATTAGTACCTTCATCTTCTGGTTTAGCATCACTTTCATCTCCAATTGTTGGACCTATTGCAAATGCTCTTGGTTATAGTACTGAAGTTTCAGTTATGTCAATGGTTGCTGCTAACGGTTTAGTTAATTTAATTACACCAACATGTGGAGCTATAATGGGTGGTTTAGCACTTGCAAAAGTAGAATATACTACATGGTTTAAATGGGCATTTAAAATAGTAGTTGTAATTGCACTTGCAAATATGGCTGTACTATGTTTATTCGCTCTTGTTTAAAGAATGATTTATTCATTCTTTTTTTTGTATAATTTTATTGTTATATTAAAGAAAGAATGTTATACTTTTATTGAAAGAGGTAGTATGAGAAAAATAGTAGGTTTGTTTATAGCATTTATAAGTATATTAAGTATTGATGTAGTTTATGCACATCCAGGTAGAACTGATAAAAGTGGATGTCACAAGTGCCACACTAATTGCGCTTCTTGGGGACTAGCTGATGGTGAAAAACATTGTCATAATGGAAATACATATTCTAATTCAAAAGGACAAGTGTATCGTTCTGATGGAACATTAATAAAAAATAATAAGCAAGTTGTTAAGAGTAGTGATAACACTTTAAAAAATGTTTATGTAGATGACGAAAGTATTGAAATATCAGATATCATGTTTTATGAAACAAAAGAAGAAAATGTAAAAATAAAGGTTGAAACAAATAGTTCAAAAGCAAAATATAGCATAAAGAATAAAAAATTAAAAATTGGTGAAAATATAATTTCGATACAAGTAATTGCTGAAAACGGAAGAAAAAAAGATTATACATTAAATATAACAAGAAGAGAATTAAGTAATAATACCAATATAAATGTAAGTGTAAATAATAA
>CAJKKJ010000039.1 GCA_905200435.1 uncultured Bacillota bacterium
CCCAACTTCTAGTACGAGGTATTTGTTTCCACAATAATGTAACTTTATAACGATAATAAGTAGAAACAGATATTATATATACTGTCATTTTCTTATATTCCGTTTCACAATATCCATAGTTATTTGGGTTAGCTATACCTCCTCCTATACTTTCATCAGGATTTAAACTAAGTTGTGGAAACTCAGACATATCATAAGTTACCTTTTTTATAATTTCTCCTCTTAAATCACGATTTTCATTAAACATTTCTAAGCTCATTCCATATATTTCATAGTCTTCAAAGCCCAAGTTTAACAAATTGTTATATTCTTCTGCTGTAATTTGTGTCTTACCATTATTTATATAATAAGTTTCATCTGCAAGAACTATTAAAGGTAAAATGGCAACCATTAAAACTAAAAACAAAAATATTTTTTTCAAAATTTCTCACTCCTCCTTCTATTTTTGTCATCTCATCATGCTGTCGTTTACGATTGCAAGCCCATTATAGCAATTTTTGACAAAAATAGTCCACATCTTTTAAGGCGAACTAGGTAGATTTAAAAGCGAAAGGAAGTAGCTTGTCGCTCCTTCCCTTATTTTTTATAGAATAAATGGCTATTGTGATATTCAAGGAAACATTTAATTTTATATTCTTCAATTATAGACCCACTATCACTAACAACTTCTAATTCCATTTTGCCTTCAAAACTTTTCTCTTTAATAACAAACTTTGAAATAAATATTTTTGTTTTATTTAATTTTACAATCAATTCATTAAAATTTAATTTTTTGTCCTCTGAATCGGCATCAAAATTCATTCTTGCAACCGAAAATATTATTCTTTCATTTGCATAAAATGTCATTTTGTAATCATAAACTCCTAAATCTTTATATTTTACCTTATCATAAACATCAAAATCATCAATAATAAGTTCATAACGATTTCCAATTTGATAAATATTCCCAGTAAGTTCATATTCATTTGACATACTATCAAACCTATACATCTTAAATCTATCAAAATTATTACAGAAATATATCAAAAGAATGATAAATATAATAAAAAATGCAGCAAGCACCAAATAAACTGGATACCTTACATTTTTATTTTCATACATTTTAACAAATTTAGGATCTATCTTATCATCTTTTTTACCATTCAAAATTTCATGAATACTAATATCAAGCACCTTAGCGAGTTTATTTAGCATTATTACATCAGGAACATTAATGCCTCTTTCCCATTTCGAAATAGTTTTATCACCGGCACCAATCAGTTCACCTAACTCCGACTGAGTCAAACCCTTCGATTTGCGCAAATCAGCCAAAAATTCGCCACTTTTAGTGAAATCATTCATTACTTACATCTCCCAATATATATAAACAACATACCTTGATTATAACATCATGTAAAAATAAAAGGACCCGTTTTAAACTTAAAGTTTTGTTTCTCTAAATATCTTAATATATTTATCACCATATTTTTTTTCTTTAAAAACATCAAATTTGGATGCAACATTTTCCTTTGTATATTCACAAACAATTAAACCATTATCATTAAGTAAATCATAATCTTCAATAATTTTTATAGCATCATTAATCAAAAACAAATCATAAGGAGGATCTAAAAAAATAATATCAAATTTAACATCAGTGTTTTTTAAGAATTTTCTGAAGTCACTATTAACAAGAATAGTTCCATCAATATCCTTAACATTGTTTTTTAAAACATCAATAACCTTTTTATTAGAATCAACGAAGTAACATTCCCCTGCACCATTACTCAAAGCTTCAATACCTAAACTACCACTACCACAAAATAAATCCAAACATCTACTATTATCCAAATAATTTTGAATCATACCAAATAAAGATTCCTTTATTCTATCCATAGTAGGTCTAGTACCAATAATATTATATTCTTTCAAAACTTTTCCCTTATATTTTCCACTAATAATTCTCATAAACAATCACCAATAACAATTATAAATACAAATAAAAGAAAAGTCCATAGCCTAATTTTACATTTCACTTCTTATATGATATAATCTGTGCATTAGGGGGAATACTATGAAAAACAGAAATACCTGGAGTGAAATCGTAGAATACATAAACAATAACTTAAATTACGAAGAAAAATATGAATTATTCAGAAAAAGAGATGAAATACTAGAAGATTATCAAACAAGTTTAAAAGAATTAAAAAACAAAATAGATAAACCAAATAATATAGCTAAATTCATAAAAGCATTTAGTAAAGCAACAATAGAATCACTAGCAATAAGTACAATCATCTCACTAGCGCCAACAATAAAATTAAAAATTGCAGCATCAAGTTTAATAATATTAAAAGGTACATATAGTTTAAGTAAATCATGCACATATAAAAACATAATAGATAAAGAAACAAAAGCAAACAAATTATTACATGAACTAGAGCTAACATATAAAGAAAATAAATTAATAGATACAAGATTTAGTCCAACAACAATAAAATATATAAATGAATTTCTAGAAAGAAATAATATACCTATTCCAAAAAGTTATGAAGAATTAAGAAAAACAATATATAGTTTAAATATAGATCTAAAAATGAATCTAATAAACTTTCTAAATAATTTAAATGGAAATAAAATAAATACCATTAAAGAATTCAAAGGAACAGATGAAACATTCACAAACAAATTAAAAAGTCTAATTATAAAACCAATTACAATAGGAGGAACACTAGGAATTGGCGTTGCAACAACAATAAATTCAATTGATCCAAGTATTACAGTTGGGATATATAACGGTACAATAATCGGTTCTATAACAAATACCCTATCAAATAATCCTAACTTAAGTATAATAAATGGAGCCTTAACAGCCGTATTAACTAAATTTTTGCAATACGTTCCCGTTATAGGCGAGGGTTTAGAAAATATAATCGCAAGAGAAAATATTATAGTAACAGCAATTATAGGATCAGTTTGTTACCTAGGTTACAATTCAATAAAAAATATATATCATTCAATATATAAAATAATCAAAAACAAAAAATTTATAAAAAAATTCAAAGAAGATTTAAAATTTGATGAATTATTATATGGAAAACCAAAAAGAAATATAAATTTTTCAGAAAGTTATATTATAAATTATTTTAATGAATATGGTATAAATATTGAAAACTATGAGAATTTAAAAAGAAGCCAAAAAAGAAAAGCAAAAAAAATATTAAGAGATTTAGAAAATAAAGATAAAACAAAATTAAATAAAATATTTAGTTTTATTAGAAAAATACTAAAATTCTTATATTATACAGTTGCACTATGCTTAGGTTCTCTAACGATAATTGATATATTTATCAAACCAGAATTTTTAGAAGGTCTAAGATTACAATTATTCCCTAACTCATATAAAAAATATAGTTTAATAAATGAAAGAATAATTGAAAATGTAACACCAGAACCTATTAAAGTTGAACCACTCCCATGTCCAGAACCTAATCCAACTCCTACTCCAGCTCCTACTCCAACATCAAATATAGCAAGTGCTACAAATGTATTTGAAGTTCCAAATCAAATAACAAACTTTTTAAATAATCCTAATTTTATAAATGAATTAAATACTAAAACAGGTAAAGAAATATTTAATGTTTTATATAATTTAGAAGAATACAAATTTATAAGATATTCTGTAAATAAAATGAATATGGAATCTATTTCAAGATTAATTGAATATATTAATGAAACAAATATAAATAATAATATGACTTATACTTTTATAAAAGATATCGTTAATGAAAGAATAATAAGTATAAATAATTATGTTGATTTAATTAATAAATATACAAAAGCAGGAAAAATAGTACTTGGAGCTGGTAATTTAATAACTGAAACAAGACATAAAGTTTTAAGAAAAAAAATATAACTATGATTTATTCATAGTTATTTCATTTTGGATAAAAAAGTAGAAAGCATATCAATCGCACCAGCTACTTCACTTATTTTATCAGTTATTCTAAGTTGCATTTTATCTTTAACATCATTTTCAAATTCAGCAAAATTTTTAGAACTTCTATTTAATTTTTTATACCAGTAAGAATTATTATGTAAAAATTCAACATATTTAGGATTATTTTTTATTTTAAATTGTGTATTTATATACATTAATCATCGAAATGTTTATATAATGGTCTTGGTTTATAATCTTCTTTTTTAGTACTTTTATGTCCAAAGTCTTGAATTATATCAACTACTTTTTGTAAATTATTAACCCCACTTTGAACACTATCTAAATCTATATTTTTAAACCATTTAAATGCTTCTGCAAGTCCTAAACCAGTAGCAGCTGCATCAGTAGCTCTTTCTACATTATCAGCTCTTACATTTATATATTTATCCCAAACATTATCATTTTCACCATACATATCGTACATTTCATAAAATTTTTGCCAGGTCATTTGATTATTATTAACATAATTAATTAGGCTTGGATTTTTTTTTACAAATTCTTTAAATTCCTCTTTCTTTGCCATATATAATCACCTATTAAATTATATGTAATAAGTTCATTTTGTTTACAAAAAAACAAATATATGTTTTTATATTTATGTTTGAGTTTTAACACAACTAAACGATTTTACAAATATACAAAAAAGATAGTTCTAATTACATATAGAACTATCACTATAAACATTTAAATCACTAGGTTCAAAATGACACCTATCATCACATTTTACAGAAAGCTTAACAAAATAATTTTTGTTCTTCCCAAGATTACTAATAATACTATCATCAATCAATCCCTCACTCTTCAAAGAATCAATACAAACATTATAAGTACTATTAGCTTTCTTAAAAAATCCCTTCCTATCAGCATATTCAACAGATGCATTCTTAACAAGATTGATCTGAGCTTCACTAAGAGTATTTCTAGACTCCTTAACTTGTTTCAAAATAGTAGTTGCCGTAATAGTAATAACAACACCCAAAACAATCAAAACAGCAAGCAATTCAACCAAAGTAAAACCTTTCTTATTCATAATTTTCAACCACTGTTCCAACAGTCTCCCCATTACAAACCTTTACAATATTATTCAAATCATTAGCATTATAAACAACTAATTTAATACCATTCTTCTTACAAACCTCAAAAGCAGAAATATCCATAACCTTAAGATTCTTATCAATAGCTTCCCTAAAAGATAACCTATCATACTTAACAGCATTAGGATTAGATCTCGGATCACAATCATAAACACCATCAACATTAGTGCCCTTCAAAATATAATCTACCATAAGTTCAGATCCCCTAATAGCAGCAGTTGTATCCGTAGATAAACAAGGAATACCAAGACCACCCGCTAAAATAATAATTTGATCCTTAATCAAATCTAAAGCCTCATCAGTATTATAATCCGAAGTAAACTTCAAATTAATACTAGACATAACAGTAGACTTAACACCAATTTTCTTTAAAGCAGACTTTAAACAAATAGCATTCATACAAGTAGCAAGCATACCAATAGAATCACTATCCGTGATATTCATCTCATCATGACTTCTACCACGCCATAAATTGCCCCCACCAATAACAACAACAATTTCATGTCCATTATTCTTACATTCCTTCAAAATATATGCTAATTTTAAAGCATTCTCAAAAGAAACTTCACCTTGGCCCAATAATTCACCACTCAATTTTAACAATAATCTCATAACCTACTCCTAATCTAAAAATTCAATCGTTTCCAAAAAATCATCAATCGTATAAATCTTCTTATCAATATCTTCTAATGTAGTCTTCTTATCTTCCTTAACAACATTATCTTTTTTAATATCATCTTTTTTAACAAGTAAACTCTGAACAAAAGCATCAGAAATCTTACCCTTAGTAATACTACTTCCAGAAGAATACCTATCAACAATTGGTAACTCCGTCAATTTAATATAATCAATATCATTCTTAACCTTATAACCAATATTAACCTTACTAACAATAAATGTTTTCAAAATATGATAAGGATTAGTTTTAACATCTCTAATAATTAAAACACCCTTTTTACCTCTAGAAGTCTTTTCAAACTCACTTAATTTAACTCTCTTACCAGTACTCTTGTCAGTAATAACAGTCAAATACTCTTCATTTTTATCAAAAGTATAAGCGCTAACAACTTCATCATTTTTTAAGTTTATAGCTTTAACACCACTAGACTTAACACCAGATACAGGAACTTCATCAACACCATACCATAATCCATTACCATTTAAAGTTGAAATAAATATTTCCGAATTATTATCAATAGAAACACTAACAACTTCATCTTTATCTTTAAGTTTAATCGCACTAATAGGTTTATTAAATCTACTAACCTTATAATCCTTTAAAATACTTCTCTTAACCATACCCATTTTAGTAAATGTCAAAACATTAAAATCATTAAATTCATAAACAGGATAAGCATTAATAATATGCTCATTCTCATCAATTTTAATAACATTACTAATATGTTTACCCATATCTTTCCATTTCATATCAGGAATTAAATAAACAGGCAAATATAAATAATTACCCTTATCAGTAAACAATAACAAAGTATCAAGAGTATTCATATTAGCAAGACTAATAATATAATCCCCTTCTTTTAAATTAGGTTCATTATCACTAGAAGAATAACTTCTACTACTAACCCTCTTAATATAACCATCATTAGTAACAACAACAATAACATCCTCTTTAGCAATCATATCAGTTGTATCAATCTTAATTTCAGTTATTTCATCCTTAATTTCCGTTTTCCTTGGTGTAGCATACTCTTTCTTAATATTTCTAAGTTCAATTTTCATAACATTTCTTAATTCTTCATCACTATTTAATATTTTTTCAAGTTCAGCTATAATTATTTGCAAATTTCTATGTTCTTCTTCAAGAGCAGTAACATCTGTATTTGTTAATTTATATAATTGCATAGTAACAATAGCATCAGCTTGTAAAAGAGTAAAATCATAAAGATTGTGCAAATTTAATTTAGCATCTTCTTTATTTTTACTTTTTCGAATAGTTTTAATTATTTCATCTAACATTCCTAAAGCTTTAATCAAGCCTTCAACAATATGCATTCTAGCTTTAGCTTTTTCTAAATCATATTCTGTTCTTTTAGTAATAACTTCTTCTAAATGATTTATATAAGCATCTAAA
>CAJKKJ010000040.1 GCA_905200435.1 uncultured Bacillota bacterium
GAGCACTATGTTATTTACTATTTGATTGTATATTTTATATCTTTTATATAATATTTCCTTTGGATCTATTTCTTGAATATTTTTTTCTATTTTTTTTAAGCCTGTATGTAATGTATCTATTATACCTGCTATATATATTGTTGTTTGAGAAATTACAGCACTTGTTTTAGATATACTAGTTGGTATATGTGTTGATAATTTAAATGTTGTATATAGACCAAATATATTTATATTTATAAATGTTAGTTTTATAAAATTTTCTTTCATAAATTTTTCTTTATGATAATCTCTTAAATCATTATATTTTTTCATAAAATCACCGCATAGTTATTATACATTTGTAAAATTTGAATGTAAAGGGAAAAAAATATTTATTTTCATTTTTTTATGTGCTATAATCTTAATGTATAGGAGAGTGAAAAAGTGGATAAGATATATGTTTTTGGGCATAAAAAACCTGATACTGATTCTGTTACATCAGCAATTGCTTATGCAAAATTAAAAAATATGTTGGGATATAAATGTGAACCTAGAGTTCTTGGAGATATTAATAATGAAACTAAGTATGTTTTAAAGCATTTTAAGGTTGCTTTACCAAAGTATTTAAATGATGTTAAAGTTCAAATTAAGGATTTAAATTATCGTAAAGGATGTTTTATAGAGTCTAATGAATCGATATATAATGCATACAAATATATGATGGGTAGATTTATTAGTTCAGTTCCTATTTCAATAAATGGATATTTTGATGGAGTTTTATCCATGAAAGATATAACAACAGATTATATAACTTCCAAAAATAAAAAATTGAATTCAACATATCATCATACTCTTGAAGTATTGAATGGTACTGAAATTTTAAAATTTAATGATAATTTTTCTTATGATTTAATCGCACCTTTTAAAGTAAGTGAAACTTTTTTGAAAGAAACAAAAATGGATTCTAATACTTGCCTTATTGTTGGTGATAGACCAAATATTATTGAAAATGCAATTAACAATCGTATTGGCTTAATTATTTTAATTGACAATTTTGAACTTAAAAAGTCTTTGATTGATTTAGCTAAAAAGAATAGGATTAATCTTATTAAGACTGAAAAAAACTATTTTGATGTTATTAAATTAATTAGTTTTGCCAATACTATTAATACTGTTTCGTATGAAAAAAATATTGTTTGTTTTAAGGAAGAAATGACTGTTGATGATGCTTTAGACCAACTTAAAATTAATCATCATAATTATTACCCTATTGTTGATGAAGAAAACAAATGTTTAGGTTTATTAAAGGTATCCGATTTAGACGAAAAAACGCCTAAAAAAGTAATTCTTGTTGATCATAACGAAGAATCACAGAGTGTTGATGGACTTAATGAAGCTGAGATTATTGAAATAATTGATCATCATAAAATTGGTACTATTGGTACTGATAGACCTATTAATTTTAGAAATATGACCGTTGGAAGTACTAACACAATTATTTATGCACTATATAAGGAACATAATGCTCAAATTGATAAGGATATTGCTGGTATTATGGCTTCTGGTATCATTTCTGATACGTTGTTATTAAAATCCCCTACTACTACTCCACTTGATGTTAAGGCATTAAATGAACTATCTGTTATCGCGAATGTCGATTATGAAGCATTTGGTTTAAAAATGTTTAAGAATGGTTCAATATTTTCTGGCAAAACAAAAGAAGAAATATTCTTCCAAGATTTCAAATCATTTGATATTGATGATAAGAAAGTTGGTGTCAGTCAAGTACTTACTACTGACATTGATACATTCTTGAATCAAAAGAAGGAATATATTGCTTTAATTGAGGATATCTGTGAGGATAAGAATTATAATGTTCTTGCAATGTTTGTTACTGATATAATTGGAGAATGTTCGTATATTTTTTACAATAAATTATCTCAAAATATTTTTGATTATTGTTTTGGAGATTGTTTTGAAGGCAAAAAACTTGATGGTTTTGTTTCTAGGAAGAAACAGATTATTCCATTGATAATGAAAGCACTAGGACATAGATAAAAGCTACTAGATATCATCTAATAGCTTTTTTTGTGTAATTATTTAAATTTACGTTATTTTGAATTGTATATTCAATTAAATCCTTATATGATAATGTTTGAATAAAAAAAACTAGATATTTTATCTAGATATATTTTAATGGTAGCGAGAGAGGGATTCGAACCCCCGACATCACGGGTATGAACCGTGTGTTCTAGCCAACTGAACTATCTCGCCATGAAAGTAAGCAATATTAATATATCATATATTAATATAAATTACAATACTTTTTTATAAAAAAATAAATTTGGTAGCCTGTACGGGGTTCGAACCCGTGAATGTAACCTTGAGAGGGTTATGTGTTAACCAATTTCACCAACAGGCCATAATATCTCCTTTCAGAAGATATTATTATTTTATCACTAAATATATTTTTTTACAATACTTCATCTTAAATTTATGAATTTTTAATATTACCTACTTTTTTTGTATGTTTTATTAATTTTACATGAGTATAATTGATTTAACTTTTCTTCACTTATTTGAATTACTTTACCGCCTTTGGGATTAACTAGTCTATTACCGAATACTATCCATATTACGTCAAGCTCTATGTTTGGCACTTGAGCATATCCATCTGTAAAAATAATTTTGTTTTCTACTCTTCTTGAAAATGCTCCAACTGCTATATTAAAATCAGTTCCACCACCACCTTGAAATTTCATGTTTTCTATATCTTCTTTATTTCTTATTTCATTAAAACCATAAAATTTTGTATCAAAGCATCCTACTTTTAACTTTGAATGTTCTAATATATTTTTACATTCTCTTAAAAAATTCTTTAATAGTTTTTCATTAATTGACCCACTTGTGTCTAATACTATTTCGGTCTCTGACATTGGTTGTTCTTCTAAATTAGCACTTACAACTCCATCCTCGATTGTTGCATTCTTATACGACCAGTCTACATCATATGTGATAGCTTCTCTTAATACATATCTCCAATCAATTATTGGCTTTGATGTCCCTATATTTTCTATTTTTATGGTATTTTCATTTGTTTTATTTCCATAACTTATTATTTGTTCTGATAACATTTTTTTTAAATCTTCTAAGGCTTTTTTCTTTTCTTGTTTATTTTTATTAAAAGACTCTTTTTCTCCTATTTTTTCTGTTTCTTTTTGCTTTTTTTCTATTTCACTTTTTTTATCTGATATGTTTTTATTTGCTATTGTTTCATCCCACATATCATGTGTATCATGCCCTACATCTTGATTTTCATCATTTTGATTATTACTGATTTCTGAATTGCCATTTTCACCTAAATTATTTGCTTGTTCTTTTAATAATTTTTCATATAGTTCTTCTGCGTTATAATTTATAGCATCTTCTATATCAACTGCATTTTCAACAATTTTTAAACCGTCTTTTTTTAAAAATGCATTAATTATAGCATCAGTAGCAATATTCCAAATTTTGTGGTTTTTATTTTTGCTTCTTATTATATGATTAAAAGCTATATGACATATTTCATGCGCGATTACAAATATTCTTTCTTTTTCGCTTATTTTTTCTAGAAAATCTGGATTATAGTAAACTATTTTACCATTTGTAGCTGCTGTTTGAATATTCCTATTTTCTACATATTTTACGTTTGCTGTTACACTTCCGAAGAATGGATATTTTACAAGCATTTTTCTTTTTATTGGTTCTATATCATATTTCATATTATTACCTTTCTATATGTGCGACTAATGAATATATCTCTTCATTAATTGTGTTTTTATTTATTTTTTTTGCTGTAACTATTATTATAGTACTCTCGGGAAGCTTAAATGTAGATATTTGTCTATACTTTAGTAATTCAACAAATTTTAGTTGTTCTTTTTTAGAAATTTCATCTATTTTATCAATTACTAATATTGCTTGTTTACTTGAACTTGTTATTTGGGTTACCCAATTTGGGGGCAAAAATTCATCGTTTTCATAATGACCATTAAGTTCAGATATATTTACATTAGATGGCAATAAAATACTATTTGGAATATCTTTACCATTTAAAAAGTTTATTAATATAGGTGCTACATTACTTTTGATATAGCTTTTTAATATTTCGTTTTGGTTCATTTTTTAAACCTCCTTTTTTATTTGCTAGTCTTGTTTCAGCTACAATTTCCAGTTTTTCTTCATTACCACGTGACCATAATGAATCAAAGATAGCACATGGTTCTTCTCCTAATTTTAAAACAAAATTTCTTACAGTTAAATAGTTTTCTTCATCTACTTGTGATAGCCCCATTACTGTTGCATATATTTCGGCCACATTTAATGCCTCTATATCTGTATCATCATAATCTCCATTTATTACATCATTTAATGTTATCACTTTTTGATTACAAAAATTAACAAATTCTTTGGTTATTTCTTCACCAACTAATGCTCTTAACATTCTAGGATTTTTTGTTGTGTACAACATTTTTGAAGCCATTTCCCATTTTCTTGGATCGGCATTAGGTTTTTCACCATTATATTCACTTCTTAAAGCTTTTTCTTTTTTATAAGCTATATATGTGTATATTGCGGGATGTATATTATTTTCACATGCCCACTCTAACCAATTTTCAACTGTCGTTTTTATATATACATGAGCGAATCTATTAAATAATGGTTCTGCTAATTTATTTGCTGCCAAACTATCTTTCATTTCATTACCAGCCGCTACTATTCTTGCATTATTTGGTAGTTGCCATATACCATTAACTTCTCTATCTAAAACTATATTAAATGCTATTCCTTGAATACTTGGTAAAGCGTTTGTTATTTCATCAAAAAATACTATATGATATTTATCAGGATATTTTTCACATTTTTCTTCTAATTTTTTTAACCATGTTGGTTTAATATCTATCATTTCACCCGCTTTGGAGTTATAGACACTTTTGCCATTTAAACTTTCTGGTGTTGCATTGCGAAGATATATAATTATACAGTCTGGATCTATT
The DNA here is from genome assembly GCA_905200435.1 of uncultured Bacillota bacterium. GTDB lineage: Bacteria > Bacillota_I > Bacilli_A > RF39 > UBA660 > CAG-884. Next base: position 5,019 of record CAJKKJ010000040.1, read on the forward strand.
TGTTTTACTCTAGCACTTTTTCCTTCTGATGATTTGCCGTGCAAAAAAACTGCGATTCCACTTTCTACTGCACCTTTGATTATTTCTTCTTCACTTATTTGTTTAAAACTTAAGCCGTATGGATTTACTTTTTTCATTTGTTTTTTAGATACATCTTGATTATTCATTTTAACTTCACTTCTTTTCATAAAATTCCATTTGTAGCTCATATATTATCATATTTTCCTTTATTTGTCATCAAAAAAATCTCGCAATATTATACGGGATTTTTAAATTATTTAGTCTATATTTATAAGATCATATTCACAAGAACCAAAATTTAATTTATAACTTGCATCAATTATATGATTTCCATGTCTTGTTTCAATACGTTCAATTAGATGATTCTTTCCAGGGTCATTACTATCCATAATGTCAACATTATAATATTTACTCCAGCCATGTTCTTCCATTAATTTTTCGTGTTTACTAGTTGTATTCCGTACACCATTATAAGCAGTATTGCATTCAACAACTGTACCATTAACTTTATCAATTGTATCTTTTAAAAATTCTGGTTTTAAATAGTTTTGATTACCAGCTTCTCCTGAGTGCAATTTAACTGCAACAGCTCCTTTTAAGCTTATACCTAGTTTTTCATAAATCTTAATTAATGAATCACTAGGTATTTCTTTTGTAAAATATACTTCTGTCATTTTTTACCTCTTTTTTTATTATATACCAAAGAAGAAATAGATATCAATCTACTTCTTCTTTAATTCCATTATTTTACTTTTCTGTATTTCGCTCAAATATCCTTCTGCGCTTTCTTTAACGTATATTCCGCCAATAGAACGTCTTAAGTATTTAAGTGCTTCAAGTTTATCTTGAAATTCGTTACTGGAAATGTGATTTGTATTTAAATAGTAAATTAATTTTTCATGTATAAGTGTTTCAAAAATATCAAATAAATCTTCATATACTCTTTCTTCTAAATTTATATTCATACTCGATGGATGCCTTGTAATATGTACTAATTTTCCATCTAAATCAATTGGCTCAAGTTTATAATTAATTGCTGAATATAGAAAATTAGATCCTTTTGCATCAAGTTGGTATATTCCGTTTTTCATAAGTTCGTCCATTGAAGTAATGATATCTGTCATTATTTTATAGAGAATACTATTATTTTCATAATATAAATCATATAAATTCTTGTGATGATAAAAATATTTTAGAATAACAGCAATTGGTTTATTTTCATAATATGCTACACCTTTTGGAAGTTCGGTTAATTTAATTTTGGATTGCAAACTAGATAGATATGCTATTTGAGCTTCTAAAATTCTATAATCTTTGTTATCTTCCATAAATTTGTCATGATCAAATGATTTATTATTGAATACATCAATTCTGAATTTAAGACCATATTCCTTATTACATGGAATGACAACACCATATCCTCCCCTATTTCTTGCAAGGCTACGAATGTTTTTCGATATCAAGGAATCAATATCACTTTTTGTCAAATTTAATTTTTCCACTTAAATTCCCCCTAGAATTATTCTATCATAAATAAAATAAATGTCAAATATATATACATATATTGTCGAAATGTGTTATAATGAGGATGGAGGTAGAAAATGAAAAAGATAATTATTTTTTTATGTGTATTACTTACATTAGTCGGTTGCTCTAATTCAAAGCCAAATGAAGAACCAAAAACAAATGATGAACCAAAAACAAATGATGAATCAAAACAAGAAGAACAATATAATTGGTTTGTAAATCCTGATAGCAAAACTAGACCATTTGCTGTTATGATAAATTGTCATAATAATGCATTACCTCAATCAAATGTTGATAAAGCATATATTGTTTATGAATTAATGGTTGAAGGTGGCATTACAAGAATGATGGCCTTATACAAAGATGTTGATGTTGATAAAATTGGCTCTATTAGAAGTGCAAGATCACAATATTTAGGATATGTACTTGAGAATGATGCTATTTATGTTTCAGCTGGTGGTTCTAATGAAGCAATAAATGCTATTAACAAATTAGGCGTTAATAGAATGGACGTTGATAATAGTAATTA
>CAJKKJ010000041.1 GCA_905200435.1 uncultured Bacillota bacterium
AATAAAGCTGTCAATTTTCCTAAAAAAGATATAATAATTGCAAATATAGCAGCTAATGTTATAACTTTAACAGAAGCTACCTTAGTCATACCAACTACACTCGTATTTTCACCATAAGTAGTATTAGCAGGGCCGCCCAAAGCTCCAGCAACAAAAGTTGCAAGTCCATCCCCTAACAAAGTTTTATGAAGTCCAGGATCTTTAAGCAAATTTTTACCAATTATTTCACTTAAAACAGTATGATCACCAATATGCTCAGAAATAGTAACAAGAGCGACCGGTAAAATAGTAAATAAAGAACTAAAATCAAGTTTATAACTAGCAAAAGGTAAAACAAATTTAGGTATACTAATAAAAGAAGCTTCTTTTATAGGAGTAAAATCAATCATACCAAATAAGATAGAAACAATATAACCTGATGCAATACCAATAATAAAAGGAATTAATTTTAAAAAGCCTTTCCCTTTTAAAGCTACCAAAGAAGTAGTTAAAAAAGTAACTAAAATAACAATAACAGATTTAATACTAACAGAACTCTCGCCTACTAATCCCATCTGTGAAACAGCAGATGGTGCAAGTCCTAAACCAATAATCATTATCATAGGACCAACAATAATTGGTGGAAGTACTTTCTGTAACCAGTTACTACCAATAATTTTAATAAATAAAGCAACTAACATATAAGCAAGTCCTACAGTCATTATACCTGTAAACACACCGCCTTTAGAACTAGAGGCAAAACAAGCAGCCATTGGTGTTATAAAAGCAAATGAACTACCTAAATAAACAGGCGATTTAGAATTTGTGCAAATAATATAAATAATCGTTCCAATACCAGATGTAAATAAAGCAACCGGTATAGTAAGAACCTCACTACCTGTCATACTATTTACAAGTATCGGAACAAGTATTGTTGCTCCAAACATAGCAGCAACATGTTGAAGTGCAAGAATTATCCACTTGCCTGGAGTTGGTACATCACCAATATCAAGAGTTAAATTATTTTTCATCAATACCTCCTTGTAAAACAATTTAAAGCGCACAAAAAAATACTAAAAACATTTAGTATTTTAAAAATTCAAAAGCAAAACAAAGTTCTTTGTTTGATAAAAAACACAAATTTTTCCTTAACTCTATTTTACTCATTTTATGCACCTTGAACATAATAACATATTTGATAGATATTTGTAAATAGTTTTTTTAAAATCTATGAAATAATTATATTTTCTTAACAAGTCTCTTTTCAGCTATAACTTCCATCTTTTCTTCATCATTTTGAGCCCATAAACTATCGAAAATACCTAGCATTTCACTTTCCATAATAGAAATAAATTTTCTTACCCTATCAATATTTTTAACATCTACTCTTGTTAAAGCTAATATAGTTGCATACTTTTCGGAAGCATCCATATTTTTAATACTATCTTCATTATAGTTTCCTTTTATAACATCTTCTAAAGTAATTACTTTTTGATAACAAAATTCAATAAACTCATCAGTAATATCATCGCCAATTAAACTTCTTAACATATTAGGGTTACCCATTTTATATAAGACTTTAGATGCCATCTCCCATTTCCTTGGATCAGCATTGGGTTTAATACCATCATACATGCTCCTTAAACATTCACCATTTTTATAAGCAATAAAAGTATATATAGCAGGATGAATATTACTTTCACTAGCCCATTTAAGCCATGATAATGTATCTGTTTTTATATAAACATGAGCAAATCTACTAAATAATGGTGCCGATAATTGATTAGCTGATAAACTATCACTTACTTCATTACCAGCAGCTACCATTCTAACATTTGATGGAAGTTTCCAAATACCATTTACTTCTCTATCTAAAATAATATTAAAAGCACTTCCTTGAATACTAGGTAAAGCATTAGTTAATTCATCAAAAAACAAAATATGTAATTTATTTGGTTCATTTAAACATTTATTTTTTAGTTCCTTATACCAACTAGGAGGAACATCAATCATTTCTCCTGTTGTACTATTATATACACTTTTACCATTTAAGCCTTCAAAAGAAATATTTCTTAAATATATAATTTTTAAATCAGGATCAATAGCTTTAACTCTAGCACTTTTGCCATCACCAATCGCTCCATGTAAAAATACAGGAACATCACTTTCTATACATCCTTTTATCATTTCTTCTTGCGATAAATTATTAAAATCAAAATTATATGAAGATGTTCTTTTGCGAATCGGTTTCTCATCTAAAACAACATTTAATTCTTTAATTAAATCAAAAGACATACACTCATTTAAATAGATATTTATATTACTAATATCATAATTAGTGTTTAAACAATCTACTTGATAAGGTACACAAGAAAGTAAACCATTTTGTGAAATTAATAAATTGTTTTTTTCATTCAAATACCACATAACAGGATCAATTTTTAGCCAAATATAATCTGAAGAATAATAAGTAAAAGAATTTGAAAGTATAACAGAATTCTTATTCGGTTCATATTCAAATCTAATATAATATGACCCACTATATTCATATATTTCATATTTATTTTTTCGAAAATCAATTCCTGTACAATTTTTTAAGCCACCAAAATTATAAATTTTATTTGTTACATTCAATCTATTTTTTTTATACAATTCTTCTAATACATTTTGTACACCAACACCAACCGTCTGTTGAGGGTATGAACCAAATAAAACTTCTCTGCTATTTCTTTGCAACATATTTTCTTCAACAAACCCATTAATTTTTATGATAGGTCTAATCACGCCACTTCTACTAAACCAGTCATCATGGCATGCAAGACCAGCACTATTAACAGCAGGAACTTTAGGTCTAACTGGATTATCCTTCAAAAAATACCAACAATATTTTCCATAATAATTATCACATCTAGATGTTAATCTAGCAAGATCAGTAGGAATACATTTAATTTCACCCTTCTTTAATAATTTATTCTCCCCAAAAACATCATCAATTGTTAAAAGATCTAACACAAATTTATTCATAATTGCCTCCTTTTAACAAGTCTCTTTTCTGCTATAACTTCCATCTTTTCTTCATCATTTTGAGCCCATAAACTATCGAAAATACCTAGCATTTCACTTTCCATAATAGAAATAAATTTTCTTACCCTATCAATATTTTTAACATCTACTCTTGTTAAAGCTAATATAGTTGCATACTTTTCGGAAGCATCCATATTTTTAATACTATCTTCATTATAGTTTCCTTTTATAACATCTTCTAAAGTAATTACTTTTTGATAACAAAATTCAATAAACTCATCAGTAATATCATCGCCAATTAAACTTCTTAACATATTAGGGTTACCCATTTTATATAAGACTTTAGATGCCATCTCCCATTTCCTTGGATCAGCATTGGGTTTAATACCATCATACATGCTCCTTAAACATTCACCATTTTTATAAGCAATAAAAGTATATATAGCAGGATGAATATTACTTTCACTAGCCCATTTAAGCCATGATAATGTATCTGTTTTTATATAAACATGAGCAAATCTACTAAATAATGGTGCCGATAATTGATTAGCTGATAAACTATCACTTACTTCATTACCAGCAGCTACCATTCTAACATTTGATGGAAGTTTCCAAATACCATTTACTTCTCTATCTAAAATAATATTAAAAGCACTTCCTTGAATACTAGGTAAAGCATTAGTTAATTCATCAAAAAACAAAATATGTAATTTATTTGGTTCATTTAAACATTTATTTTTTAGTTCCTTATACCAACTAGGAGGAACATCAATCATTTCTCCTGTTGTACTATTATATACACTTTTACCATTTAAGCCTTCAAAAGAAATATTTCTTAAATATATAATTTTTAAATCAGGATCAATAGCTTTAACTCTAGCACTTTTGCCATCACCAATCGCTCCATGTAAAAATACAGGAACATCACTTTCTATACATCCTTTTATCATTTCTTCTTGCGATAAATTATTAAAATCAAACCCATAAGATTTTCTATTATCAACTTTTTCAATTTTTTTAGTATCTTTAAGTCTTACTACTTGAAAAAGTTCCTTCATCAAACATTCATCAAGATATTCCTTTATACTTGTATTTTCAAACTTACCATTATATAAACTATTATCAAAACTAATACCAGACAAAAGTCCGTTTACACAAACTAAAGATTTGGTTTTATCATCAACATACCATTTAACAGGTTCAACCTTAAGCCATATCGAATCACCATAATTATATTTATTCCCATCGGATAGTAAAAACTCATTAGAGAATTTTTGTAAAGATACAACTCTAACATATTTGGAATCACCAAAATAATATTCTTGATAAACTATATCATCGATTGTATACATTCTGCCAGTAATATTAAGATTCTTAGAATTATAGTTTTTTTCAAGTAAATCTTGATTACTAGAAACATATTGTGGAAATTCACCATACTCTACAATATCGCCATCAATCCTATTTTTAAATAAATTTTTAGTAGATGAAGAAAAAGAAATAACTGGTCTAATTGCTATATCATCTAGGTATCTAAATGTACCATATAGTTCACCAAATGAATTAACAGATAAAACATCACCACTTGCATCAGGAGATTTAGTATAGTAACTACAAGTTCTTCCCTTTAGTGAAGTATCATTTTTTACAAAACATCCTTCCATGATTGCACCACTTAAAATAGCAGCATCAGTAGCAGAGCATACAATACCATACTTTCTTAATACATCAAGTTTATTCGTGCCAACTAGTTGTTTTTCATCTAAAAGTGTAATTGTTTTCTTCATAAAATACTCCTTACTAAATAGTAAATAATATTATAATGATATTTTTTTAAAAGTCAAACAAAAAGACATAGCTATATTATGTCTTTTAGAACCTCTAAATCCGAAAAATGTTTTTTCTTATTTCCAATTATTTGATAATCTTCATGTCCTTTTCCAAGTATCAATAATATATCATTTTTATCTAAATATGAAACTCCTTTTATTATAGCATCTTTCCTATTTTTTACTATTTCATAATTATCAGTTTTAATTCCACTAACAATATCTGAAATAATATCATCTTCGTTTTCAGTTCTTGGATTATCATTTGTAATAATTACTTTATCAGAATAAATAGATGCAATATTCCCCATAATACTTCTTTTAAATTTATCTCTATCTCCTCCACAACCAAATATTGTAAAAACTTTATTTTTCTTAAATTCATTAACGCTTTTCAATACTTTTTCCATTGCATCTGGTGTATGAGCATAATCAATAAATATTGTGTTATCTTTATATTTTACAATGTACATTCTACCAGGTGGCGCAAGCACATCAATTTTCAGAATTTCATTTATATCAAAGTTCAAATATACAAGAGCAGCAACAGCTTCTAAATAATTATAAGCATTATACTTTCCAACCATATTAAGGTGTTTAAAATACTCATTTTTAAAACTAAATTTTAAATCTAAGGAATCATCATTTAATTTAATATTTCTAATTCTAAAATCACCGAACTTACCTACTTTAACATTATAATTATTACTAAAGATAAAATCTTTATAATTTTGATCATCTGAATTTATAATTGCAATTCTTTTATTTCTTAATTTATCAAAAAGTAATAACTTAGCTTTTTTATATTCATCCATATTCTTATGATAATCTAAATGATCTTCTGTTAAATTAGTAAATATGCATGCATCATATTTAAGTCCATATACTCTATCCTGAACTAAAGCATGACTAGATACTTCCATAACAACATATCTAATATCATCTAAAGCGCATTCATATAAATATTCATATAATTCTTCAATGTCCGGTGTTGTATTATTTAATTCTTTTATAGTACCATTTTTATAAAATCCTATTGTTCCAATATAAGCACATTTTATATCCATCTTATTTAAAATATCATAAATTATATAACTAGTAGTTGTCTTACCATTTGTACCAGTTACTCCAATTAAAGTTATATCTTTAATTTTTTCATAATATTTATTATAAATATAATTATTATAATATTCTTTAGGATCATCAACAACAATTGTATTTTCATCATATTTTATTTTGGATATAATAAAAGCTGCACCATTACGCACAGCATCATAAACATACTCCTTATTAAAAGTAGTGTCCACAAACGTATCACCGGGCATTACTTTTCTTGAGTCTTTTTTTAGCATATTCCTCCTAAATATCGTTATCTAATAGTATATATGTTTTTTTATTCTTCAATATGCTAACTATTTTTTTATACTCCTCTATTTTTTCAATAATATATATTTTATTTTTATCATAATTATTTTCAATTAGTTTTTCATATATTAAAGGCATATTATTAGTATTAAGTAAAATTATATAACTGAATTCTTTCGAAAGCAATGAACCAAAAGCCTTATTAATTTCTTCATCTGCATTCTTTATACCACCAGTTACAATTACTTTATTACCTTTATAACCACTTATTAAATCTAATCCTTCATAATGATTATAACAATTATAACATTTTGTATTTGTTATTAATGTACCATCATCATTTTGAATTATTTTAATTTTTTTAGGTTTTAAATTGTTTAACCCCCTCCTAATTTCTGAATCGCTTAATTTTAAATAATTTCCTAAAGCATATAATGTTAAAGCCATTTTATTCTCATCATAACTGATTAAATCAGTTATAAGAGTATGTTTCTTATTTTCATAAATATAAGTTATTAAACTCTTACCATTATTATATTTAATGCTTTTAATATTGTAATCACCATTATTTTCTGAAACAACAATATCATTAACATATCCCATATCAAAATTAATTATTTTTTTTATTTTTAAATTGTCATTATTAGAAACAATTATTTTTATAAATTTGTCATATTTTTTCTTAAATTCTTTATATATATTTTGTTCATCTTCTATAAATAAAATATCATGCCTAAAATCTAAAAAAGAT
>CAJKKJ010000042.1 GCA_905200435.1 uncultured Bacillota bacterium
TTTTTAGTATCATTTTTAAGTCCTATTGAATGAAGTATTTCTTCTGCTATAACTGAATTTTTTATATTCTGTTTAAGATTAAAACTTATCATTATATTACTTCCTGTAATTATATTATCATTTCCAAATATATTTTCTGAATATCCTTCTACACCACCAACACTAGTTTTAGAAAGTAACGTTTCATAATTTGTAAAATCAATTATTAGATTTATCTAAATTACTTTCAAACATACCAGGGAATTCAGGAATACTATTTAATAAATCTGCAATTTTTTTTATTTGTTTAATATCTTCATTAGTAGCATTTTGATAATAATAGTATATTGGTGAATTCCATTTTTGAATTAAATTAGAACTTGCTCTATTTGTAAATTCTTCATTTAGAGCAACTTCATCAAATATATCTATAACTTTTTCTTTTTTATATTTTGTATCAAATTTTTTACTAATATTGCCAACATATATTGTCATATAATATTCTTTATCATAAATACTTGCTTTTAATAAAGTTTTTCCATTTTTCTTTGGAATTATTTTATTATTTTCTAAAGTTACAATTGAATTATCAAATATTTCATATTTAATTAAGTTTGATGGAACACTTGGTTCTGTATATGAAACAACATCAAATGTTTCACCTAATTGAATATTCAAAAATGATTTATTTAATTTAAGGGATTTAATTTTATCAACCTTATCTATTACTTTAACTAAACAAGAAACTTCTTTTCCATAAGCTTTTGCTGTAATAGTACTTTCCCCTACATCTAAACCTTTAATTATACCATTATTTACAGAAACAACATTTTCATTTGATGATGACCAAATAATTTCTTCTTTATTATTACTATTTGTATAAATTTTTAATTCCGCTTCATCATTTATAAATAAATCTGTTTTTAATTTACTTATATTAATTGTTACATCATTTACAACAACATTTATATCTACATAGCTATTATCTGTATAAACTCTCAAATTAGTTTTACCTACATTTATTCCTTTTATAGTTTCATTTTCTACTTCAATTATACTTTTATCATATTCATAAGATTTTACTTTTACATTTTCTTTTAAAATTAAATTTAATTTTACAGTATTTCCTTTTACAACTTCTATATCATGTTCAAACACATTTATATCAAGTATAGGATCTACTATTTCAACCGGAATATAATATTCATTTGTTCTAGTTTTAACAGATATAACTGTAGTTCCTTTTTTTACACCTTTTACATTTCCATATGTATCAACAGTAGCAAATGTCTCATCTTTTATATCATATTCAGCTTTTGTATTAATTTCTATTTTTTTAGTTTCTCCTAGTGGAATAGATAATTCTTTAGTTTTTAATATTTCTTTATCACTTGGAACTTTAATAATTAAATATCCAATAGATGAAATAATAAATAAAACAATTACCATAAGTAATATTATAATTTTTTTCATTTCTTATACCTCTATATTATTATAGCACATTTCAAAAAATACATCAGATAATTCTAATGTATTTATATAATTTCATTTTTTATATTTTTATTTTTTAAAGCAATTACTAATTTATCTATATCTTCTTTAGTATTATAGAAATATAAACTTACTCTACATGTATTCTTAACTCCCAAACATTCTTTTAACATTTTAGCGCAATGGTTACCAGCTCTAATACAAATATTTTTTTTACTCAAATAAATTGATAAATCTTGTGCGAATATTCCAGCTTTATTAAAAGTTATTAAATTTGAATCACAATCTTCATTATATATAACTAAATCATCTATTTTCTTTAATTCTTCTAACGCATATTTTCTTAAATCTGTTACATATTTATTTATATTATCCATGCCTAATTTAATTAAATATTCAATTATTGTACCAAAAGCTAGTATTCCTTCAATATTAGGAGTTCCTGCTTCAAAACGTCTTGGTACATCATCATAAACTCTTGTTGTATCACTTGCAAACGATGCATTCATACCACCACCAAATTCAAGTGGTTTCATTTCATTTAAATATTCTGCTTTACCATATAAAACACCTACACCAGTTGGTCCACACATTTTATGGGCAGAAAATGCTAAAAAGTCCATATCTAAATCTTTTACATCTATTTTCATATGAGGAACACTTTGAGCACCATCAATTACTACTTTAATATTTTTTGAATGAGCATATTTAATAATTTCTTTTATTGGTCTAACATCACCTAAAACATTTGTTACATGAGCAATCGATATTACTTTCGTATTTTCATTAATCGCTTTTTTTACATTTTCTAATGTAACTTTATTGTTTTCAAGTTCAATATATTTTACTTTTATATCATTTCCTAATTCAAACCATGGTAGAACATTAGAAGCATGTTCTGCTTTAGTAATTAATACTTCATCATTTGGTTTTAATTTATTTTTAAAATATCCAAATACTATTCTATTTAATGCATCAGTTGTATTATAGGTAAAAACTATTTCATTTGTATTTGCATTTATAAATTTACTTACTAAAAATCTAGTATGATCATATTTATTATCAGCTATAATTGCGATATCATAATCACCTCTATGAATATTAGCAGTTTCTTCTAAATAATATTTTTTTATTGGATTTAAAATACAATTAGGTTTTAGTGATGTTGCACTTGAATCTAAATACACATAATTTTTTAAGACTTCAAAATCTTCTCTATTCATATTTCACCTCCATCTTTTCTATAAAATCATTTATTATTTCATTATTTTTTAAATTTCTTTTCAAAAATCCTTGCGTTAATAAAATAGTTGCTTCTCTTCTACTTAATCCTCTTGATTCCATATAGAACAAGTTTTCTTGATTAAACGCTCCTATTTTTGCACTATGGGATGCTTCTACATCATATTCTTCAATTAATAATAATGGTTTTATTGTACTATTTAATTCATTTAAATTGATTATTTCATTTTCTTGATTAGCTCTCGCACCTTTACATCCATTTGGAATTATTGTTGTAACATTAAGGTTTAAAGTACCATTTTTAACACATAAGCCATCACATTTTATATCACTTATAGTTTCTCTTATATTATGGTTTACTATAACATCTATATTATCATTTCCACTTGCAATATTTTTTAAAACAAATTCTACTTTTGCATTTGTTCCATTTAAATTTATCAAGTCATATTCTTTTGTTTCAATATTATGATTTATTTTATTTATATAAAGAGTGCTATTAGCTAGTAATGTATATTTATATTTTATTTTTGTTTTTAAATCTTTTTGAATTTCGTATAAATTTAATGAGACATCATTATCTAAATTAATGTTAAATGATACTTTTATGTTATCTTCTACCATTATATATAAATCGGTTGTATTATGAATATATATTGTAAATTCATCAATTCCAAATCTTTCCATTTTTCCATTTGATACTACAACTACGCTTTCATCTAATTCTTTAGTTAATTCTTTATTACTCAATATTATTTTATTCATGGTTTTCCTTTTCATCTACTTCATTAGTACCTGTATTATATAAATTATAACCTTTTTCTTGTATTTCTTTAACTAAAGATAAATCACCATTTTTTACAATTTTACCATTTAACATAATATGTACATAATCTGGTTTAATATAATCAAGTAAATTTTCGTAGTGGGTAATCATTAATATTGCTGGTTTATATTCTTTAAAATATTCATTTATATTGAATGCAACTATTTTTAAACTATCCATATCAAGACCAGAATCTATTTCATCAAGTAAAATAAAACTTGGTTTTAACATATACATTTGAAGTATTTCATTTTTCTTCTTTTCACCACCAGAAAATCCTAAATTAATACTTCTATGTAACATATCTTTATTTATTTCTAATTTATCACATAAGCCATTTATTTCTTTAACAAAACTATATAATTTAAAATTTTCATCATCTCTTAAAGCACTTCTCATTAAATCTGCAGTAGTAACACCTTCTATTTCATTTGGCATTTGCATTCCTAGAAAAATACCTTTTTTACTTCTTTCATTCGTTTTTAAATTTATAATACTTTCACCATCTATTAATATATCACCATTTTTTATAGTATAATTAGGATCTCCCATTATTGTTTTTAATAGGCTTGATTTGCCTACTCCATTAGGTCCCATAATAGTATGGATCTCACCTAGATTTATTGTTAAATTAAAATCTTTTATAATTGTCTTATTTTCTATTTCAACTTCTAAATTTTTAATTTCTATTTTTTGCACATTTCTCACCACCTAATATTTTATCATTTTTTTTTAATAAATTGAATATAAATGTATAAAAAAAACATAATTAATATTGGATATACGCAGATATTCACGTCAAAAGGACTTTTAAGTCCTTTTTTAGTTTAGAATTATTGAATATATTTTTGCATCAACAAGTTCATCTCTTTTATTTAAAACAGATTTCCTTAATGTACCCTCATATTCAAATCCAGATTTAATCAATACTTTACCACTATTAATATTTTCCACTTCATGATAAGCCTGTAATCTAACTAGACCTATTTCTTTAAAATACTTTATTAATTCTAGTAAAGCTTCTTTTACAATTCCTTTTCCCCAATAATTATAACCTATTGCATAACCTACTTCTCCACATAACATTTTTTCATTTAAATCAACAAGTCCAATTGATCCAATTACTTTGTTTGTTTCTTTGCATACAATAGCCCATTGATAATTGTTTATTTTTTTAGATTCTTCTTCCCACATTGAGCATATTTCATATGACTCATTTACATTTTCATGCGTATACCATCTTAAATATTTAGTTACTCTATCATCATTCGCCCAATTTTCAAACATGTCTTTGCCATCTTCTTTTTTAAATGGTCTTAATATTAATCTTTCTGTTTCTATAACTTTTGTTCCCTTATTATTTAACATAAAATACCTCCTTTTTTATTATATCATATTTAAAAGAATAATTTAAAATTTTATTTTTATGTTGTATAATTATATAGGAGGTAATTATGGATTGTATATTTTGTGAAATTTGTAAAGGAGATATTCCTTCATATACTTTATATGAAGATGATAAAATTAAAGTGTTTTTAGATATTAATCCTATTTCTAATGGCCACACTTTAATTATTCCTAAAAATCATTCTGTTGATTTAGATGATACTTCTTTAGAAACAATTAATTATATTTTTTCAAAAGCAAAAGATATAAAAAAATTACTTGAAACTAAATTAAATCCTATTGGAATAAGGTTAGTCCAAAATAATGGCACATTAGAAGAAGTTAAACATTTTCATTTGCATTTGATTCCATTCTATAATGAAAATAATAAAATGGATGTTCAAGATGTATATAAAATACTAAGCGATTAGTATTTTTTTTAAAAAAAAGAAGCTTTTGCTTCTTATAAGTTTGGATAAACACTAACTTGTTTTTTGTCTTTTCCAAGTCTTTCAAATTTTACATATCCGCTTATTTTTGCAAATACTGTATCATCTGAACCAATTCCAACATTTACGCCTGGATAAATTTTTGTTCCTCTTTGACGATAAAGAATAGATCCACCTGTTACATATTCACCATCAGCGGCTTTTGCGCCTAATCTTTTTGATTCAGAATCACGGCCGTTTTTTGTTGAACCTTGACCTTTTTTATGCGCAAATAATTGTATATTTAATTGCATTAATTCAAACACAACTCTCGCCTCCTATTTTGATATTGTTTTTATATTGTTTTGATAATTCAGTTAGTAAGTCAATCATATTGTTAATCAAAGTATCAATAACTTCATTATGTTTTAAAACTGTTATTATAACATCTTCATCCTCACTATGCTTTATAGAATTTTTATCTATTTTTAAGCATGCATTTACTGTTGTAATAACTATTGCACTTATAGAAGCACATACTATATCTTTACCATAATCATCAAAATTACTATGACCTTTTAGTATGACTTTTTCTATTTTATTGTCTTTAACAAAATAATTTACTTTTACCATATTTATGCCTTAATAGACTTAATTTCAACTTTTGTATAAGGTTGTCTATGTCCTTGTCTTTTGTGATAATTATTTTTTTGAACATATTTGTAAACGATTATTTTTGATTGTTTACCATTTTTAATAACTTCACCTGTAACTTTAGCACCTTTTACTAGTGGATTTCCAACTTTATCATCTACCATTAAAACTTCATCAAAAACTACTTCTTTACCAGGTTCTAAATCTAATTTTTCAACGTAAATAATTGAACCTTCTTCAACGATATATTGTTTTCCACCTGTTTTGATAATTGCTTTCATTTTCTTACCTCCTTGTTTACTAAGACTCGCCATTATGGTGCTTTGCTTTAAAACCAGTTCTGTGCGGTTGTAGAGTGAGGCCCTACACAAGTAAAGATTTTACCATAAATTGTTGATCTTGTCAAATATTTATCTAAAAAATGCCATATAAATTAAGAAACCAGTATATAGAATTGTTACAATCATTCCATTTATCATATCTGATTTAGTACTCTTAAATTTTACACCTATTCCCATAGATATAAATATTCCGCCAATTAATCCACCTATATGAGCAGCATTATCTATTCCAGGTGTTACTAGACCAAATAATAAATTTATCATTATAACAGGTATTAATTGTGTTCTTAGTACATTTCCTAGATATACTCTATAATAATATCCAAAATATAATAGTGAACCAAATAATCCAAATATCGCACCACTAGCTCCTACACTTACAGCATCAGAGAATACTAATGACATTAGATTACCAGCTATTGCACTAAATAGATAAATGATCGCAAATCTTGTTTTTCCAAAGAAGTTTTCTAGTTGTGGCCCTAATACAAATAATGCATACATATTACATATTAAATGAAGTAAACCATCATGTAAGAAAGCTGATGCTATTAAACGCCAGTATTCACCATCTAAT
>CAJKKJ010000043.1 GCA_905200435.1 uncultured Bacillota bacterium
GATTAAAAAAAGAAATGGTTGAAAATAATTCTAATATATTTAGATATGATAAGGAGTTTATTGTTGTAAAAACGGATATTGCTAGGACATTAATGGAACTTGGAATTACTAAAAGTATTGATGAGTCTTATAAAAGATTTTTAGGTCCTTCTGGAAAATATTTTATTAGAACAGAGAAAATTAAAACAAGAGATGCTATTGATTTAATTGATTCTTGTAATGGTATAACTGTTCTTGCTCATCCTATGACTGTTAATACAAGAAAAAATAGTTTGGTTAATTTATGTAAAGAACTAAAAGAATATGGTTTATCTGGTATTGAAGTTAATGGTAATACTTTTAGATATTCTGAAAATCAAACGAATACATATGTTGCGATTGCTAGAAAGTTAGGATGTATAGAAACTGTTGGAAGTGACTTTCATCGTATGGGTCAGCAAATGGGAATAGATGCTTCTCCTAAGATAGTTGCTAATTTGGAAGCTAAAATAAAGGAATTAAAATTGATAAAACATCAGACTATCTGATGTTTTTGCTTATATTTAAAAGTAATCCTATTGATGTCATACTAATTAACAAACTTGAGCCACCATAACTTAAAAACGGCAGAGTAACGCCTGTTACTGGTATTAAACCAACAACTACCATTAGATTTAATGATGACTGAAATGCTAAAGAAAATGTAAGACCAAATGCTAAATATTTTTGAAATAAATCATTACTTTTTCTAGATATTTTGAATCCTTCATATGTTAGAAGTGCGAATAAAACTACTACTATTGAACCACCAATAAATCCTAATTCTTCACATATGATTGAAAAAATAAAATCTGTTTGAGGTTCTGGCAAGTAGAAATGCTTTTGCCTTGAACCACCTAATCCTAGACCAAATAAAGAACCGGGACCTATTGCATAAAGAGATTGAATTATTTGAAAGCCTGTTCCTAAAGGATCTTTCCAGGGATCTATAAACGATAAAATTCGATTTACTCTATATGGAGCGATTATAATTAGACCGGCTATTCCTAGTAATCCTAGGATTCCAAGAAGCGTAAAAAAACTCATTTTAACGCCACTTACAAAGAGCATTGCTATTATTGTGACAGTTATTATTGTACCTGTTCCTAAATCTGGTTCTAGCATTATTAAACCGAAAATAACTAATGTTAGTAATAAAATAGGTAAAACACCATCTTTTATTTTTTTCATTTCTTTTTTATTGTTCTCTAAATATTTTGATGTAAAAATAATAAGAGCAATTTTTATAAATTCACTGGGTTGAATACCAAGTGAACCTATTCCAAACCATGATCTTGAACCATTTCTAACTTTTCCTATTCCAGGGATTAAAACAAGAATTATCAATATTAAACAAATAAATAATAAAGTATTTGCTTTTTTTTTAATAAAATTCATATCTATTTTGGATATTATTTTTATTATAATTAATCCAACTAACATAAATATTCCTTGAAATTTTAAATATCTAAAACTATCATTAAATTTATATTTTGCCCATATAGATGATGATGAATAAACCATTATTAATCCAATTATATTTAATAGTAAACAATATAGAAGTACCTTTTTATTCATAACCATACTCCATAAATAAGTGCTAGTAGGCTTGCTATAAAACCTACGCACCAAAATAATTTTACTATATCTCTTTCATTCATACCTTTTTTCTCAAACGCATGATGTATTGGTGTCATAGGAAATAATCTTTTTTTTGTTATTTTATAATATATTCTTTGAATAATTGTTGTCAGCATTTCAATTACAAATACTATACCAATTAGTATTAATAATAATTCATGTCTTGTTAATATTGCTATTGTTGCTAGAATACTTCCTATTGCAAGAGAACCTGTATCGCCCATAAATACTTTTGCGGGATTTATGTTGAAGGTTAAAAAACCTAATAGCGATCCTACAAGAATAAAGGTAAATAGGGCAATACTATCATATCCATTTAACCAGTCTGTGTTCCAAATTATTATTCCAAATGTACTAAGCGCAATTATGCCTAATCCAGCTGCTAAACCATCTAGACCATCTGTTAGATTGACGGCATTTGTTGTTGCGAGTAGAACAGTTAAAATAAAAATACCATAAAAGAAACCTATGTTTTTTTTAAAATTTATTGCATGTATCCATAATAATGGCTCGTTTCCTGCTTTTAAAAAGATGAAGAAAAATATTAGAGCAATAAGAACTTGTAATATTAGTTTTTGACCTTCACTTAATCCATCATTAGATTCTCGTTTTATTTTTAGATAATCATCGATAAATCCTATTAATGAATATGCTATAAATGTAAATATAACAATAATTAACGAATAATTTAATTCAATTTTTTTTAGTATAATAAGTAGTATAGCTGTACATATTGTTGGTAAAATAAATATTAAACCACCAATAGTAGGGGTATGATTTTTTTTATTGTGTTCTCTTTCTAAATATTTACTTATACTTTGATTTGCTTTTAGTTTTTTTAATATAGGTATTAATAAATAACCAGTTATAATTGATAAAATAAAACCTATTAAAACAGCCATAAATGATTTAGTTATTATGTACATATTTAATCTCCCTATAAATTATATTCAGGAAATTTATATATTTTACTTGTTGTTTTTAAATTTTAAATGTGATAAAATTAAATAGAGAATTAAAGGGGTATGAATGAAGTATATTTAAATAGGAGATGTTTATGAAAAATAAAGTAGTAGTATTAGGTGGTGGAACTGGTATGTCACATCTTATCAAAGGGTTGAAGCTTTTTCCATTTGATATAACGACTGTTGTTTCTGTATGCGACGATGGAAAAAGTACAGGTAGGTTAAGAAATGAATTTCATATTCCAGCTGTTGGTGATATAAGAAGAATTTTAGTTGCTTTATCAGAAACAGAACCATTGGTTGAAGAACTTTTGAATTACCGTTTTAATACAACAAGCGATTTAAATGGCCATACTGTTGGTAATTTATTACTTACAGCATCGACTAATATAACTGGCAATATGTCTGATGGTATTGAAGCTTTAGGTAAGGTTTTGAATTTAAAAGGAAAGGTTTTACCATTAACTGAGGATAATGTTGTTTTAATGGCCGAAATGACTGATGGTAGTATTATTGAAGGTGAACATGTTATAACGGAATGTAATAAAAAAATTAAAAAGGTTTTTTATAAAGATGAAGCTAAAACAACAGATAATGTTTTAAATTCTATAAGAGAAGCTGATTTAATTGTTTTAAGTATGGGAAGTTTATATACTAGCATAATTCCCAATTTGATTAGTAAAGATATTATTGATGAAATAGATAATAGCCATGCTAAAATTGTTTATACTTGTAATTTAATGACACAACCTGGTGAAACTGATGATTTTAAGGTTAGTGATCATTTAAAGACTTTAAATAGTTATTTGGGTAAAAGAAAAGTAGATGTTGTTATTGCAAATAGGTCTATAATTAATAGAGATATCGCATTAAAATATGCTAATTTGGAACAAAAAGATCCTGTTATTTTAGATACAAAAGAAATAAGGAAAATGGGTACTAAAATATTAAGTGACGATTTTGCTATCTTGGAAAATAATGTTTTAAGACATGATACTTTAAAACTTGGTTATAATATATTTTCAATTATTTTAAAAGAAAATGATTTAAAAAATCAAAAGAAATTAAATTTAATAAAAAAATAAAAAGAACATTTATTATTTGTTCTTTTTTAAATATAATGTATTTAATACTTTAACTTTCTTACCGATTTTAGTAATAAATTGTTTTTTTACGCCTTCTGGTAATCTTTTCTTTACAACTTTCATATTCTACCTCTTTCTCTCGTTTATAATTATAACACATTTACTTATATTTACAATAGTTTTTGATTAAATAATTGAATAAAATATTATTTAGAGGTAAAATAATAATAGGTGGTAGTATGAAAAAAAGACGTCTAAAAAGGAGCGTAATTAATGTTTTAATTGTTGTTCTTATTCTATATATTGGTATTATGTTTTTTATAATTAATAAAAAAGAACCTGAAAAGGAAATTACCAATTATATGATTTCTTTGATTGGTAAAACTGAAGAAGAAGTTAAAAAATATGCTGATTTTAATAAGCTTCGATTAAATATTAATTATGTTTATAGCGATAGTAGTAAAGGTGTTAGCAAACAAAGTATTGATGAAGGAAATGAAATAAAAGAAAATGATACTTTGAATGTTACAATTAATAAGTATATTGATAAAGAACAATTGAAAAAAGATGACATTAATGAACTTGGTAGAATTCCTGTTATGATGTATCATCATATTGTTAATATTGATGATAATGAATATACTGGTGGCAATGTTGATCGTGATGGATATAATAGAACTAGTAATGCTTTTAGAAAAGACTTGGAATTTTATTATCAAAATGGTTATAGAATGGTTAGATTAATTGATTATGTTAATGGTAAAATTGATGTTGAGTATGGTAAGAGTCCAATTGTTTTAACTTTTGATGATGGTAATGCTGATAATATTAAAGTTACTGGACTTGATGAAAATGGTAATATTATAATTGATCCCAATAGTGCCGTTGGAATTTTAGAAGAATTTAAGAAAAAATATCCTGATTTTAATGTAACTGCAACATTTTTTGTAACTGGCTATTTATTTAATCAAGGTGAATATAATGAAAAAATTTTAAAATTTTTAGTTGATAATGGATATGATGTTGGTAATCATACTAAAGATCACAATGATATGACAAAAACTACTGAAGAAGAAACAGAATATGTTGTTGGATATGTTTATGATAAACTTGATAAAATAATTAAAGATAAATATGTGAATATAGTAGCTTTACCATTTGGAACTCCTTATTTATCAACGCATAAAAATTTTGAACATATTAAAAAGTCTAATTTTAATGGGAAAGTATATGAAACAGTTACTACTCTTAGAGTAGGGTGGGAACCAGATACATCACCTTTTTCTAAAAACTTTAATAAAAATTTTATAAAGAGATGTAGGGCTTATGATAATAATGGCAAAGAGTTTGATATTGATATGGTATTTAATAGTATTTTAAAGGATTTGAGATATGTTTCTGATGGTGATCCTGATACTATTACTGTTCCGAGTGAATATGAAAAATATTTGAATGATAATAATTTATATAAAATATTGTATTAAAAAATTCTACTTATGTAGAATTTTTGTTTTGCTAAGAATTGTATTATTTTTTAAATCAAGATAATAATATTTTCTAGAATTTTATAGCAAGTAAAGTTAATGAATCATATATGGTTAAATAATTTTGGTAAAAAACTTATTAACTTTATCATCAAAACTAATTGTTTTTTTGGATATATAGAAGTCCATTTTTTTTTAATTTTCATAAGATATATTGGTGATACAATGAATATATATGAATTAAATAATATAATAGAAGGAAAAATAACAAATATTCATAAAAAAATATATAAAAATATTCAAACTGATACAAGAAAAATAGATAATGAGAGCTTATTATTCGTTTTTAATTTAAAGCATGATAATGCTTATAAATATGTTAGAAATATGAAGATTAGACCTGCTATTATTGTTATAAATGATTATGAAGAAAATATAGAAAATATATCATGCATAAAAGTAAAAAATACTATAAAAGCTTATAGTATGCTTGCGTCATATTATAAAAATAAAAAATATATTCCAACTATTATGATAACAGGATCTGTTGGTAAAACAACAACTAAGGATTTAATATATGATATACTTAGTATGAGTTATAAATGTAAAAAGACTGAAGGATCTAAAAATAATATTTTGGGTATATCTAATATGTTATTATCTGTTAAAGATGAAAAAATACTGATTGTTGAGGCGGGGAGTAATCATTTAGGTGAAATTGATGAAATTGCTGATGTTGTAAAGCCTGATATTGCTGTAGTTACCAAAATTGGAACAAGTCATATAGGAAATTTTGGTAATATCAAAAATATTTTTAAAGAAAAAACAAATTATATAAATGAAAGTGTTTTAGCTTTTATAAATGGGAAAGATAAATATTTGAAGCAAATGAAAGGAAATAATATTTATAAAGTAGGTAAAAAGAATTTTAAAATTAAAAATATTAAAATTAAAAATAATATTTCCTTTAAAACAAATAATGTTAAATTAGAATTTAATAGTTTAAATAAAGATTTAATTACTAATGTAGCGCTTGCTTTTTATATTGGTTTACTCTTTAATGTACCAATTAATAAAATTAAATTAGCAATTAAAAATTATAAATTTCCTGATCATAGACAAAATATTATTAGCATTAAAAATACAATTATTGTAGATGACACTTATAATGCTTCTTATGAATCAGTTATATCAAGTATTAAGTCTTTGAAAAGATTCCATAAATCTAAAATTTTGATATTAGGTGATATATATGAACTTGGAAATAAAACTGATGAAATTCATAACAAAATAATAAAAAAAACAAAAAAATATAGATTATATACTGTTGGAAATAATTTTAAACATAAAAACAATTTTAAAACAAAAGAAGAACTTTTTAAATTTTTAAAAACTATTAATTTAAATAACAAAGTTATATTAGTTAAAGCTTCAAGAAAAATGGAATTTGAAAAAATTGTCACATTTATTAAAGAGGTACTAGAAAAAGATTATTAAATGGTATATAATATATTTGAGGTGTAGGATATGTATAGAAAAAAATCTGATGGTTTTATGTATATAGTTGCTAGTTTTATGGTTACTTTTGTTCTTGTTTTTATGGCAGGCACTACTTATTGTAGAGTTCAAGAGGATAAACCAGTAGAGGAATCTAAAAAAGAAGTTAAAATGGTTGCT
>CAJKKJ010000044.1 GCA_905200435.1 uncultured Bacillota bacterium
CGAAATAAATATTTAAAGGCTTTGGGTTTTGATAATTATAAGGGATGTTATAATGGTTTGGAAGATAAAATAAAATGCAATATTTGGCCTGAATATGATACTGAAATGATAAAAGCAACAACAAGTGATTATTTGGATAGTACAGAACCATTTATGGTTTATTATATGACTGTATCTGGACATTTGGCATATAATTTTGGTGGTAATATGGTTGCTATAAAGAATAGAGGAAAAGTAAATAATTTGCCATATTCTGATAGTGTGAAAGCATATTTAGCAACTCAAATAGAATTAAATGATGCTTTAGAATTATTAATAAAAAATTTAGAAGAAAAAAATAAATTAGATGATACTGTTATAGTATTACTTGCTGATCATTATCCTTATGGATTAACAGTTGATCAAATAAATGAAATATCTAATTATAAAAAAGATGGTATTATTGGTGTAAATGATAGCAATTTAATAATTTGGAATAGTAAAATGAAGACTATTGAAGTTGATAAGGTTAGTATGAGTATAGATGTTTTACCAACTGTTTATAATTTATTTGGAATAGATTATGATTCAAGATTATTTGCCGGAAGTGATATATTATCTACACGAGAAGGTATGGCTATATTTAATGAGAGATCATGGGTAACTGATAAGGGCAAATATTTTGGTTCTAGTAATAATTTTGTTCAAAGTGAAGAGATAGATGGAAATTATATTAAAACTATTAATAATATCATGAATAATAAAATAAGTATAAGCAAACTTATTGTAAAAAATAACTATTATGATTATTTGAAAAATAATGGTGTTTTTAACAACTAGTTTGTTTTTTCTTAAAAAATATTATATAATATTTGAAAGGAAGTGGTAAAATGGCAAAAATATTAATAGTAGATGATGATAAAGAAATATCTGGTTTAATATCTTTGATTTTGAAAAAAGAAAATATTGAATCTGATGTTGTAAATAATCCTTTAGAGGTTTTAAAAAAAATAGATAATCATTATGATTTAATATTGCTTGATATAATGATGCCTGAGATGAGTGGAACAGAGCTTTGTTTAAAGATTAGAAATAAAGTAAATGTACCAATTATATTTATTTCGGCTAAATCGGAGATCATTGATAAGATGGTGTGTTATGAAATGGGTGGGGATGATTATATTACTAAACCATTTGATAATACAGAATTGATTTTAAAAATAAAATCTTATTTGAGATTAAATAAGAGAAGTTTTAATAAGAGTGATAATTTAATTGTTTCTGGGGATATAACTTTAAATAAAGAAAGTTTTGAAGTTAAAAAAGATAATAAGCTAATAGAATTATCAACTAGAGAATTCGAATTACTTAAGTACTTAATGGAAAATGCAGGAATTGCTTTATCTAAAGAACAGATTTTTACTTCTGTTTGGGGTGATAATTATGGGGATATTGGTGCTGTTGCTGTTAATATTAAGAGTTTAAGGGATAAAATTGGCGAAAAGTATATTGTTACAATCTGGGGGTATGGTTATAAATTTGTAAGGATTGATCCAAATGAAGAATGTTAGTTTAAGTAAAAAGATTATATTTTATATTTTAGTAACTGTTGTTGTAAATATCGTAACGCTTATTTTTTGGTTTAATTTTAGAATAAAGCCTATTTTTAGTGAGATGAATGTTTTAAAGGAAAAACTGGCAAAGGAAGAAATTAAAACATATTATCCTAGTACGGAAGCTTTACTTGTTAAATTAAATGCGATTGCTAAGGAATATGGGGTTAAATTTAAGTTATCTGATGTTGATAATAAAGAGGTAATGCAAGATAATGTAAAGGATGAATTGTTTTTATTTTCGGATATTATAGAGGTAAGTGATAATTTTTATTTGCTTAGTGTTTATATGAATAAAAATGTTTCTACTTCTGGTATGATAACTGGTTTAATTTTATTTCAGATTGCTTTAGTTTCAATAATAATGGCTTTTATATTTATATTTGTTAGGTTAAAATTAATTAGTCCGGTTGAGAATATTGTAAAGGACATTAGAAATTATAAGTTGGGCAAGAAACCTAAGAGGTCTCATGTTAATGGGGAACTTGGTATTATTCAAAATGAATTTGTTAATTTGGTTGATTCTTTGGAAAATGAGAAGAGTGAACAGAATAGGATAATTGCTAGTATATCTCATGATATTAAGACTCCTTTAACTTCTATTATTGGTTATTCTGATTTGATAAAAGATGGAAATGTTAGTAAGAAAGAAATTAAGGAATATAATGAGATTATAAATAGTAAGGCTATTCATATTAAAAATATTTTGAGTGATTTTGATGATTATTTGATTAATAAATCTAATACTGTTTTGAAGATGGATAAGATTTATGTTAAAGATATTGTTAAAGCCTTGAATGATGATTATAAGCTTGATTTAAAGAATGATGGTATTAAATTAAATATTAAGTGTAAGTGTATGAATGATGTTTTAACTGTTGATATTTTGAAACTTAAGAGGATTTTTGCAAATATTATTTCTAATAGTGCTCGTTTTCTTGATAAGAATGGTGTTATAAATATTGTAATAACTAAGGATAGTAAATTTTTTAATTTTCGTATATCTGATAATGGTCCTGGTGTTGATGATGCTATAATTGATAGAATTTTTGATCCTTTGTTTACGACTGATAAGTCAAGAAAAATTTCGGGTCTTGGTTTATCTATTTGTAAAGAGTTTGTTTTGAAATTGGGCGGAAATATTAGGGCTTATAACGAAAATGGTTTGATTATTGAGTTTAATTTACCTTTATAATAATTTTTAATAATTTACCTATAAAATATTAATAAGTATTTTATATAATTAAATAGAGGTGAGAGAAATGGAAATAAAGATTATTGGACAAGAGTCTAGTAATAGAATGAAACTACTTAAAAATGTAGGAAAAGCAATGGAAAAGATTAAGGGAAAAATAAGTGTGTCTTTGTTAGAGGAAGATGAGGATGCAAGAAAATATAATGTTTCAAATGTACCTGCTTTGATAATTAATGAGAAAGTTATTAGTCAGGGTAAGATTTTAAATGAAAAAGAGATTGCTAATTTCATAAGGATTTTAGCTTAAATCTCTTTTTTTTAGTTCTGCAATAGCATTTCTAACGAATTGGACATTAGATAAATTGTTTTTTTGAGTAGTACTTTTAATTCATTGTATTCATCGATGTTGAGATCTACTTTGAATTGTTTTTTGTGTTCTTTTATATATTTTTGTATATATTTTTTTTGGTTAAATTCTTTCATAATTTTCTTTCTCCTTGTAATTATTATACTATATATGCATATAATAGCAATTGTTAATGTTAAAAATTATAATGATGGCAAATGTTTTTATTTTGTGTTATAATTTATTTAGGCTCCTGTAGCTCATTTGGATAGAGTGATTCCCTCCGAAGGAATAGGTAGTTGGTTCAAATCCAATCAGGGGCACCATTGGGAAATCTGTCCAGACTTTTTAAAGTTTTGGACTTAATGTAGAAAATATCAATTTCTAAAAGAAGTTGGTATTTTTTTGTTAATTAAAGAAAGGACAGGTTTAAATGATTAATATTGTTAAGAAAGAATTAGAGTTTGATGATGAATTAAAAAAGAAGATAGAATTTATATGTGGGTTTTGTAATACTACACCAACAATAATAAATGGTAATATAAGAAAGATTGATAGAACTAATCTATCATACATTGAACCACATAGAATAATTATTAAAGGAATAACATTTTTAGCCTTTAATTACTCAAAAAAAATATATATAGGTAATTTATCAAACAAACTTGAAATAAAAGAATTAGAGTCATTTATAAAGCAGTTAAATTAATAATTATAATACCAACTTCTTAAAGATACTACTTATTCCCTAAACAGGAAATTGACAAATCAATAAAAAGTGATATTATAAATAACCAATGAAAAAGGTATTCTCTAGAAAGAGAGGTACATCTATGAAATATAAACACAAATTATCAAAATTTTATAATATTGAATTTATTAGAGGAGTCAGTAGTATTTAGGCTTTATTAAATACTATTGTCTCCTCTTTTTTAGTAAAAGGAGTTGAGGATTTATGAATAATGAAAAGAAAATTGCTGGACTTTATATTCGTGTAAGTACTGAAGATCAAGCTCGTGAGGGATTTAGTTTACCAGAACAAGAAAAAAGATTAAGGGCTATGTGTGAGTATAAAGGTTATGAGATATATGATGTTTATGAAGAAAGAGGAATAAGTGCTAAAACAGGAAATTATAGACCAGAATTTGAAAGATTATTACAAGATATTAAAGATAAGAAATGTAATACTATTGTAGTATTAAAACTAGATAGACTAACTCGTAGTGTATTTGATTGGGAAAAGATTATAAGATTTTTAGAAGAAAATGATGCATATCTTGATTGTGCTAATGATGATATTAATACTACTAATGCTAATGGAAAAATGATTTCAAGAATACTTACATCAGTTTCACAAAATGAAATTGAAAGAACAAGTGAAAGAACTAAAATAGGACTAGCTGGTGCAATTAAAGAAGGACATATTCCACATAAAGCACCATTTGGTCATAAAAGAGTTGAGAAAATACTTGTTCCAGATGAAGCAACTAAAGATGATATTATTAGAATATTTTATTTATATCACGAAGGCAATTCTTATCAAACAATAAGTAATATTTATAATAAAGAAAAAGTGATGAGGAAAACTAATTGGAAAGACTCTACTATATTAAAAATACTTTCAAATGAAATATATAAAGGTGACTTTGTTCATGGTAAGAGAACAAATAATCCAACCTATTATGAAAATGTAGTTGAACCATTAATTAGTAGAGATTTATGGGAAGAATGCCAAGTTCAAAAAAGAAGAAATTCAAGAAATTATAAACGAGATAAAGATTATTTATTCTTACAAAAACTTAAATGCCCTAAATGTCAAAGAATATTAGGTGGTAATGCAACAAGAAAGAAAAACGGAAATGTTTATTATTACTATCAATGTCATGATTGTAAAATAACCATTAGAGAAAAAGATATTGAAAAGGAATTTGATAATTTTATTGTAGATATACAAGAATATGATGCAGTAGTAAATCAAACATTACTACCTATGATACAAACTAAACTTGGTAATCCAAAGGAAAAATTAATAAAAGAATTAAAAGAACAACAACAAAAGCAAGAAAGAATTAGAAAAGCATATATTAATGGATTATTTACAATAAAAGAATATGATGAAGAAAAAGAAATTGTGGATAAAACAATTACTAGTATTGAAACTAAAATTAGAAATTGTGAAGTATGTAATGAACTTAAATTTACACCAGAAGATATATTAATCAAAAGAGATATTGATTATATAAATAAAATAGTTTATCCAAAAGAATATGAAGAAAATACTTATATGTGGGAAGATTATACGAGAAAAGAAAAATCAGATTTAATAATGAGATATGTAGATAATGTTGAACTTGAATATTATACTGATAACAAAGTCAGAATTGGTGAAGTTAATTTTAGAGAAAGCATTTGTAAACCTTGTAATAATTTATATGATGCAGGTTATTTAGATAAAAAAGATTATGCAATACTTGGTTGTGTTGGAACTAAATTAAGATTTAGTGAGTACTTACCAATAGAAAAAGTTAGTGAAATAGTATTTACATTAAGACAATTTTATAATGTTGGTTATTTTGAAGCAACTTATTATTATGATGATAAAGTAATGTTCTTTAATGATTATCAAAATAGAAACATTGTAAGAATATTTCCAATAGAAGATTATAAGAAAATGGATAAAATAGATAGAATACAATTAGGAGTTATTTATATTGGTAATGATGAAAAATGTTTATTGGATAATGAAGAAGAAATATTCACATCTATTCCAGAAAGAACTAATTGTAGAGTTTATGAATTAGATGAAGAAACTAAAAATAAAAAATTAGAATCAATTGAAAAAACAAAACAATTGAGAGAAAAAATATTAAATAGAGCTGATAAAGTTAGTCAAGAACAACGATAGTTGCTTGTGAAATTTTTGACTAACTAAATAAAAATAATAATGGAATAATATCAAAACAAAATCACTTTTTCGTTTTGATGTTATCTATCATATGAAAAGATTTTTGCTTACTTTTTCTAAAAAGGTAATAACAAACGCACACGTTTTGTTGAAGCTTGTTTCAATGAAAGTGGGAAAAGTTTGTTTAAATAAATTATGAAAATAATCGTTAGTTATTTGAATAATTTACAAGGATAAAATAAAAAGTAGTGCTTTCTATTTTATCAATACTTTATGTAGTTTTAATGCTTTAAGCATTATTACGAAATAAAGTAGATGGTTTCTAAGGTGTAAAACCTTAGCCCCCATATTTTGATATTACAAAGTAGATGTCAAAATATATAGGGGGTTAAAAATTTTGACATAGCAAAATAACCTTACTATATGTATATAGTAAGTTCTAAAAAGGAGGTGCAAATAAATGGTAGAATTATCTTATTCACTACATTTAGGTAATGATAAAAACAAATCTAAAAAGGCAAGGAAAACAGCAAAATCTAATCAATCAGGAACAACTTCACTTAATAATAATTCAATACAAAATCTTCAACAATTATCAAAAGTAGATAAACATAATTTAAGAAAATATGATGATGAGCAAGAACTAATTAAAACTATAAAAGGAACTTCTTCTGTTGTAGAAGATACTAAAAACTTATATTTAGATTTGTTTGAAGAATCTAGAATTAAATATAATGAAAAACAAACTAGAAATGATAGAAAGAGAGATAATTATTTTAATCATATCTCAAACGATAATAAAAGAGCTCTAGCTTGTGAAATAATTAT
>CAJKKJ010000045.1 GCA_905200435.1 uncultured Bacillota bacterium
CTTAAATCAAGTGTTAATAGCTTTGAGCATCTAATAAACATTCCTGTCATATCTGCAACATTAGATGTATTAAAACTAGATAAATTTAATTGTGTCATTGATGAACAATTTGCAAACATACTAGACATATTAGTTACTTTTGAGGTATCAAAGTTACTTAAATCAATTGATATTAATGCCGAAGCATTAGCAAACATACTTCCCATGTCAGTTGCACTCGAAGTATCAAATTTATCATTGAAATTTATTTCTACTAAGTTTTTTTGATTGCTAAACATACTCCCACATCCTTGTGGTGCTAGAATTATACCTGTACTTACTACGTGCAAATCATATAATGTTTTAGTCGTATCAGTACTATCTGTTAATCCACTATCAGTAAGATATGCATATACTTTTTTATCTTGATTTGAGTCATAAGATACATCCCAACATAAATCAGAATCACCTGTACAACTTGTTGGTTTATTATCTATATTACTATCAAATTCTATTGTTCTTATATAAGATTTGTATGTAGAGTTCCAAAATTCTGTACTAGCGCTAACACCATTTTTCATCATAGCAGTTTCCATTATTTTACCTTTAGTTTTAATTAAAATATCACTATCTATATTACTATTAGATTTATAGTATATCGTTATAACACCAGTTAAATTACTATTAATACTACCATTATATATATTGTTATTAATCAAATTGTTAAAATTGCTATCGGTATAAAATTTAATAGAACTATCTCCTACAAATTCTATACTATAATCAGCATTTTTAGCACTGCCTACAGTATTTATATTTATATTAAATGAGCCGTTTGTACCACTTAAATGTATTTTGTAGCCATCATTTATTATAGAGCCATTTTCTACACCTACTTTAAAAACCCAATCTTTTGTATTCATACTTAAATTGCCTGTTATTTCGCTTTTAAAAGCAGAATAAGTATAACTCAAAACTAAAAACATTAAACAAACTATCGATAACATTAAAACATTTTTCTTCATATTAACTATCCTCTACTATCTTAATTTTACTATATATGTGAATAAAAAGCAATAAAAAAACAATCAAATATATAAATGATTGTTTTCTCTATAACTAACATATTTTGGTTCTCTATAAATATACTTTTCAATTAAAACCAATTTATTTTTTTTGATGCTCTCTTTTATATCAATAATTCTTTGATTTTTAGAACCTCTAAATTTAACATCAAAACTTTTTTCTTCGATTAAGAACTTACCATCTACTAAAGCATCTACATTCATCAATAGTTCCTTTAGTTTTGGACTTCTATTCATCATTTTTTTTAATTCTTCATAAGTAAATCCTGTATATAGCCATACATTAAGTCCAATACTTTGAGCATGCTTAGCAAGTTCTAAAACAGCATCCACTTGATATAAAGGATCCCCTCCAGAAAATGTTATTCCTTGTTGATTGACAAGTTCACTCATTTCTTTTTTTACTTCATCAATATCCACCAAATATCCACCATTAAAATCATGAGTTTCAGGATTATGGCATCCCAAACAATTATGAGAACACCCTTGAGTCCATATTACAGTTCTTATACCTTCTCCATCAACAATGCTATCAGTTTGTAAAGGTGCTGCTAGTCTAATAGTCTTTGCCATGTTTTACACGATCTCTTACTTCTGCTCTTTTAGCATTGTTAAATCTATCTACAGTACCTACTAAATAACCGGTAATTCTTCTGATTCTTTCGAATCCAACTCCTTCACCAACTTTTTTTTCTTCTCTTTTTACTTCTTCTTTCATAAATCTTCCTCCTATTTACAATTTGAGCAACTTCTTAATTTTTCAACGCTTACAGCTTCACAGTCATGTCTTCCACATCTAGGACAAACATCACCAATTACACCAACATATCCACAAACAGGATCTCTATCTACTGGATGGTTGATTGCTCCATAACCAATACCAGCTTCTTTCATTATACGAACTACTTTTTCAAACGCTTCAACATTGCTGGCTGCATCACCATCTAATTCGATGTATGTTATATGTCCAGCATTAGTTAAAGCATGGAAAGGTGCTTCTTTTTTAATTTTATTTGTAACAGAGATATTATAATATACTGGAACATGGAATGAATTTGTATAATATTCTCTATCTGTTACGCCTTTAATTTTGCCATATATAGCTTTATCTATATTTACAAATCTACCAGATAATCCTTCTGCTGGAGTTGCTAATAGTGTAAAGTTTAAATGATATTTTTCTGAATACTCATCACATTTATTTCTCATATGAGTTATAATTTCTAATCCTAGTTTATATGCATCATCATCTTCACCATGATGTTTACCAACTAAAGCTTTTAAACATTCTGCCAAGCCAATAAATCCAATTGATAATGTACCATGTTTCAATACCCTTCTTAATCTATCAGTAGGTTTTAATCTTTCGGCATCTATCCATACACCTTGTCCTAATAAGAATGGGAAATTATATACTCTTTTATTGCATTGAATTTCAAATCTTTCAAGTAATTGATCTTTTACTAAATCCATTTTTTCATCCAACTCTTTATAGAAACCATCAAGATCTGTTTTTTCGTTCTTGATTATTCCATGTTTAATACCTAATCTTGGTAAGTTAATAGATGTAAATGATAAATTACCACGACTTGGAGTTATTTGTTTATCTGGGTCAACAACATTTCCCATAACTCTTGTTCTACATCCCATATAACATACTTCTGTATTATAGTCACCTTCTTTATAGTACTGTAAATTAAATGGTGAATCTATAAATGAAAAATTAGGGAATAATCTTTTTGCAGAAACTCTACATGCAAGTTTAAATAAATCATAGTTTGGATCTTCTGGATTATAATTAACACCTTCTTTTACTTTAAATATTGATATTGGGAAAATTGGTGTTTCTCCGTCTCCTAAACCAGCATCAGTTGCAAGTAAAAAGTTTTTGATTACCATTCTACCTTCTGGACTAATATCTGTTCCAAAGTTTACTGATGAAAATGGTACTTGCGCTCCTGCTCTTGAATGCATTGTATTTAAATTATGAATAAATGCTTCCATTGCTTGATAAGTTATTCTATTAGTTTTAGCAATTGCTTTATCGTAAGCAAATTTAACAGCTCTTAATAATTGCTCAGAATCTTTACAAAAACTATATAAATTGTCTATTGAACCTTCTATTGATGTCATTTTTTCTATTTCTTTAGCAAATTTATCAAAATTAATTAGTTTTATAACATCGGTATAATCAAAGAAATCAACTAATTCTTGTTTAAATTGTTTTTTAAATGTTTTTATAACACCAGGTGCCATATAATAATCAAATGCTGGAATTGATTGTCCGCCATGTTGATCATTTTGGTTTGATTGAATTGCAATTGCTGCTAGAGCACTATAAGACATAATGTCATTTGGTTCTCTTAAAAATCCATGACCTGTTGAAAATCCATTTTCAAATAATTTGTTTAAATCTATTTGGCAACATGTTGTTGTTCCCATTGGTATAAAATCCATATCATGAATATGAATATCTCCATTATCATGAGCTTCAGCATATTTTTTCTTCATTAAATATGATTTTGCAAACTCTTTGGTTACTGTACTTCCGAATTGTAACATTGTGCCCATTGCTGTATCGCCATCAACATTTGCATTTTCTCTTTTTGTATCATCTTCACTTGCTGATTTTAATCCTAATCCTTCAATAGTTTTAAAGAATTTATGAGCTCTTTTTTCATCACTGAATAACTCTCTTGATTTAGATCTTCTATCTCTATATTCAGAAAATGATTTATATACATCTTCGTATCCTTTTTTTTGTAATTCTTCTTCAATTAAATCTTGAATTGTTTCAATTTTAATTTTTTCTTCATTTTTATATTCTTTATCTATACGATTCATAACACCAGTAAATACTTTATTGGCATCTTTACTATCATATACTAGTTCATCATTTTCATCTGTGATACTATCAAAGCCTTTTTTTATTGCTATAGCAATTTTTGAAGCATCAAAATCTACTTTTTTGCCATCCCTTTTTACTACTTTAATAGCTAATTTTTCTTCTACTGCTTGCATCTTTATCTCCTTCACTTTCTAAAGACAATTATACTATAGTGATAGTTAAAATCAAGCGAACAAATGTATA
The DNA here is from genome assembly GCA_905200435.1 of uncultured Bacillota bacterium. Lineage (GTDB taxonomy): Bacteria > Bacillota_I > Bacilli_A > RF39 > UBA660 > CAG-884. Next base: position 4,156 of record CAJKKJ010000045.1, read on the forward strand.
TTTTTTTACTTTTAATCTACAATCCCTTATATTATAAAGAGTTTACAAAAAAATATTTTTTTTGCATTTTCAAATTATTTACATTTTTGATTTTTCGATTTTTTTACTTTTTTTATTTTAGTATTTTTTCGATTTTCCTTTATTTTTATTAGTTTTACTCATTTTTAATGTTTTCAAAAATTTATATTTTTTTCATTTCTTTGATTTTTCATTTTTTAATTTTTTTGTTTTTTTGTATTTGTTACAAATTAATTTTTTTTGCCACAATTCATTCATTTGAATACTATTTGATCACTAATTTATACTCTACTCCATATTAGAAAAATATATATTAGTTCATTCTATAAATTACATATTTCAATTTTTTAATTTATTATTTTTTATTCTAAATATAACACTTTCATCTCGATCTGTTCTATATATTTTTGTTTTACTTATAATATCTAAAACTTCTTTATTTGGATGACCATATCTATTATTTTGCCCTCGCTAATTACTGAATATTTAGGATTTATCTTCTGAATAAATTCCTCAAAATTACTTGTTTTAGAACCATGATGCCCTACTTATAATACATCCATATTTTATACATATTTTTTTTTTAAAAGCTATTAACTAAATTAATACTTTCGCCCATATGATCATAATTTTCACATGATGATTTTTAAAAAAAGCAAGTTGAATGGGAAAATTTATTTTAAAAAAAAAGGATTACTTGTGTGTAACCTTTTCATCTTTATCTTCATTCAAAATACTATTAATATAATTAAATCCAGCATTTATTTTTTCTTCAATAGGTATATTTTTGCTATAAATATTTCTCAATTTATCCATAACTTTACTAGAATCATCTTCAAGTTCATAAAAGCTATCATATCCTCGCTCATTAAAATCAAACATTGTAGAAAATGGTTTATTATTCAAAATAGGATCAGTTACCATCTCACTATATTGCCATACTAAATATGGTGAGTCATATTCACGTCTTGGCGTTTCTGGATGAATTTGTTTCCATTTTTCAAACCATAAAAAATGTAATGTTTCATGAGTACAAACCTCTAATAATTTTGAATCATCAACACCAGTGCAAATAGAAAAAGAAAAATCATCTAAATATCTTGGAAAAACCGGAATTAATCCAACGGTTGCACTTATCTCTTTTAAATCATTTGGCCATTCTATATTCAGATATGATGATAACGTTTTAAAATAATTATCATTATATTGTTTCCATAATGTATTATATCTTTCAGTTTCACTTTTTATTCTATCTTTATATTTATTATAATCATTAGTAACTACTTCTTCTATTACTTTATATATTTTATTTTTTGACAAGTTTAAATCCAAATTAGCTAGTTGAGGAAAGTATTTAATTGTAAAATCACGAACACTTAAGACTCCATTATTTTCGAAATATGCCCACTTTATGACATCTATATTTTCTTGCAAAGTCATTTCTTTAAACATAATTTTTGGTAAAGCCATATTATCACATCCTATATCTATTATATCACACAAGTTCATATTCTCTAACAGAAATTCTTTCATCTGAACAATATTCTATAACAAATTTATTTTCTCTTTTGCATATTAATATTCCCATTGTATTATTGTTACTTATTTCTTTTATATGTTTATCTATGTAATTCATGTATTTTTGAACTTGTGATATATATTCAACTTTAAATTCTGTTACTTTTAATTCTACAACCACATAACAATTAAACTTTATATTAAATAATAACAAATCAATACAATGATTTCTGTCTCCTATTTTAATTTTATATTCACTACCTATAAAACTAAATGAATTACCAAGTTCTTTCATAAAAGATTCAATATCTTCCAAAATTAAATTATGTAATGCTTTTTCAGTGGCTATATCAATATTATTCTTATTTCTAATTAATATGGGATTGGGGACTAAATCTGTTGTTTCAATTTCATCATCAAGTATTAATTTGTTTTTAGTTTCAATAGGTAATCTTTCATATTCATTAGATTTAATCTTAAATTCTAATTCTCTAACTGATAAATTTTTATTTATTGTATCTTTAATATAATAATTCATAGAATCAGTTTCTAAACTGAATAATAATCTTAAATGACTCCATGTCAATTGTGTCCACAGTGTGGACACTTTTTCATTACTAAATATATTGTATAATTGTTTCATTCTAAATAATGTTCTTCTATTATATTTTTTACCAACTTCAACAACTAATTTTTGAGAGTATTCATCTATAACATTATCTCCATATTTTCCTCCAGCCTCAGTTAATAATCTCCCTATTTCAAAATATGTAATAACTTTATGTCTTTCTTTTGAATAATCTTTTACTTTTGAATATATTTCATTATCAATTAATTTATTTTTTATCTCATTGTAATAATTCGTGTCTGCTCCTTCCTATGGACTACAAGTCTCAATTTGTAATTTATCTTTTTTAATTTAATACTACCATTAATATCTGTCCTATATATTTTTGTTTTATTTAAACCATCTAAAACTTCTTTATTTGGATGACCATATCTATTATTCTTTCCAACACTAATTATGGAATACTTTGGTTTTATCTCATCAATAAATTTTTCACTACTACTTGTTTTACTTCCATGATGCCCTACTTTTAATACATCTACATTTGATATATTATATTTTT
>CAJKKJ010000046.1 GCA_905200435.1 uncultured Bacillota bacterium
CGGTTATAAAAGTAGGTGAGTCGCTTAGTATAACTGGTATGAGTTTGGCGGCTATTGTTGGGATTTTATTAAATTTATTTTTACCTAAAGAAAATTAAAAAAATTATTAAATATAAAAAATGCACAATATTTTAAGAATACTGTGCAATTTTATGCTTTTCTGTATGTGTTTTGCACAATGGTTGTGCATTTTATGGTTTGCCCAAATATTTATGGGTTTGCTATTTATAGTATTAATATAAAAGAAATCCACCTAACTCAGCAATGATTTAGGTGAAACCAATTAAATCGGTGACACTCAACATGCGATATTAAGTGTTCCTTTAAAACATTTATGACTTTCTATTATACAATTTATACATAAAAACGACTTTTTAGCAAGCCGTTTTATTTTTTTGAAAAGTATGGGTATTAATCAAATCTGGTGCCAGCTGACGGATTTGAACCATCGACCTATGCGTTACGAATGCATTGCTCTACCGACTAAGCTAAGCTGGCTTAATTGGCTGCCCCAGTTAGATTCGAACTAACGCTCACGGAGTCAGAGTCCGATGCCTTACCACTTGGCTATGGGGCAACTACAAATTAAGTATAGCACCTTTGATTCTTTTTTTCAATTGAAAATTTTAAATAAATCAAAAATAATACCTGTTATTGAACCAATAAAATAAATTAGTGATAATATTTTTATATTTTCTTTTATATTTTTATTTACTTTAAATAAAACCATTATGGCAATACCTGAACCAGTTAGAACTCCTGCTAACATTGAACCAAAACTAATGGAAGAATTTAAATATAATTCAGTAATTATAATACTTGATGCACAGTTAGGAATAAGACCAATTAAACTTGATATAAATGGACTAAATATAGAATTTTTTAAAAGTAATTTACTTAGTTTATCAGTACCTAAATAAGATATTCCGATATTTAATAGTAGGGTAGTAATTAAAATAAATATGCCAATATTAATTGTATGATGAACTGCTGATTTTATAATGCCATTTTCACAATGACAATTTTCTTCTGTACATATATCTTCGATATCAATCTTTTTATTTTTATTAAATAAATCAATTATTAAACCAGATAACATACCAATGAATATTTTTAAAGTTAGAATTAAAAATATAAATGATATTTTAGAACCACTACTTAATAATACAGGTATCATTTCATCACTGGTAGATAAGTAAACAGCAATTAAAGTACCTAGAGTTATTATTTTGCCTGCATATAGGTTAGTCATAGCAACAGAAAAACCACACTGAGGAAATGCACCAAGAATTGATCCTATTATAGGACCAAATCTGCCTGATTTGGTTATTTCGTTTTGAAATTTTTTTGATAATTTATGTTCTATATATTCCATAATAAGAAATGCACAGAACAAAAATGGTAAAATTTTAATAAAATCTAATAAAGTATCTAATAATATTTCTTTCATATAAATCACACAAATATTTTAACAAAAAAATAAAAAAAATGCAATTGTTAGATGCTTGACAATTTATTTTGGAAGTGCTATTATGTTTAAGTTGGTGATTAGGGTGGATAAAATATTATATGAACTTAAAGATTTAGATTATGAAGTAATAAACAGAATTAATAAAACTAATAAAAGTATTCCTATAGGTATTACACAAGTAAAAATAATAGAATATTTAATGAAAAATCCTGTTACATATCAAAAAGATTTAGAAAAAAACTTGAATTTATCAAGAGCTACTATATCTTGTGTGTTAAAAACAATGGAGAAGAATAAACTAATAGATAGAGTGTCTAATACATTAGATGCTAGAAGTAAAGAAGTTGTTTTAAACCAAAATTTAAAATCTAATTTAGAGCAAAATATAAGTGAAATAAAAAAAATAGATAAATTAATTACAAAAGATATTGATCCGAATGATTTGGAAATATTTTTAAAGGTAATGAAAAAAATGAAAGAAAATTTAAGAGGTGATGAGAATGTTTAAATTAATTAAGAATTTTGAAAAGAGAGATTATATACTAATTATACTAACTATTCTTTTGATAGTTGTACAGGTATGGTTAGATTTAAAAATGCCTGATTATATGTCAGAAATAACTATGCTTGTTAAAACTGAAGGTAGTAAAATGTCTGACATTCTATATAATGGTGGCTTTATGCTATTATGTAGTTTGGGTAGTTTAGTTTCTACTATAATATCAGGTTATTTTCTTGCTTTACTTGCTTCTGGTTTTTCAAGTAAGTTAAGAGAAAAAATATTTTACAAAGTTCAAAATTTATCACTTGATAAAATCAAACACTTTGAAACAAGTAGTTTAATAACTAGAACAACTAACGATATATCCCAAGTAGAAATGTTAATTGGTATGGGCTTACAATTATTAATTAAGGCTCCAATAACGGCTGTATGGGCTATATGTAAGATAGTTAATAAAAGTTTTTCATGGACACTTGCTACTAGTATATGTGTTTTAATTATGTTATCAGTTGTTACAATTCTTACAATTGTTGTTATTCCTAAATTTAAGATTGTTCAAAAATTAATTGATAAATTAAATAAAATTGCTCGTGAAAATATAACTGGTATTAGAGTAATTAGGGCTTTTAATGCTGAAAAATATACCAAAAATAAATATGAGGATGTAAATGATAAATTAACAAAACAACAACTATTTAATCAAAAGGCATTTGCTGTTATGTCACCAATGATGTATTTGATTATGAATATGCTTGCATTAGTAATTTATATAATTGGATCTAATTTAATATTAAAAGCTGGTCTTGCTGACAAGATAACATTATTTGGAGATATGATTGTATTTTCAAGTTATTCATTGCAAATTATTATGTCATTTTTAATGCTTGCGATGATTTTTACTGTTTTACCAAGATCAGAAGTATCTGCTAATCGTATAAATGAAGTTTTATGTGAGAAATCTTCTATTATAGATGGTACTTTTGATGGTAAAACTGATACTAAAGGAACAGTTGAATTTTGTAATGTTTCATTTAAATATCCTGATGCAAAAGAATATATTTTAGAAAATATTTCTTTTAAAGCTGAAAAAGGTGAAACGGTTGCTTTTATTGGATCTACTGGTTCTGGTAAATCAACATTAATTAACTTAGTACCGAGATTTTATGATGCTACTTCTGGTGAAGTTTTAGTTGATGGTATTAATGTAAAAGAATATAAATTAGAAAAATTATATGATAAATTAGGTTATGTTTCGCAAAAAGCAGTTATATTTAATGGTAGTGTTAATTATAATGTTGAGTTTGGTGAAAACGGCAAAAAGAAAAACGTGAAGAAAGCTATTGAGATTGCTCAAGCTAAAGAATTTGTTGAAAATATGGATGATAAATATGAAAGTAATTTATCACAGGGTGGTACTAATATATCTGGTGGTCAAAAGCAGAGAATATCGATTGCAAGAGCTATTGCTAGAGAACCGGAAATTTATATATTTGATGATTCATTTTCAGCACTTGATTATAAGACGGATTTGAATTTAAGAAAAGCTATTAAGAAAAATGTTAAGGATGCAACTTGTTTGATTGTAGCTCAAAGAATAGGTACTATTATGCATGCTGATAAAATTATTGTTTTAGATAAAGGTAAGTGTGTTGGAATGGGTACTCATAAAGAGCTACTTGATAGTTGTGAAGTTTATAAAGAGATTGCTTTATCTCAAATTAGTAAGGAGGAGTTAGAACATGCCTAGACCTAAGGAAAGTTTAAAAGCTAAAGATTTTAAAAGTGCGATTTTAAGACTTTTTAAAGAGTTGAAACCTTTTAAGGTTATGATTATTGTAGCTGTTGTTTTATCTACTGTTAGTTCTTTGCTTGCTATTTTTACACCTAATGTTTTATCTAAACTTACTAATAAAATATCTGAGGGTTTAATAATAAATAAGGATAATTTGAATACTATTTATACTAGTGTTAGTAATGATTTGAGTGAAGATAAAATTAAAGATTTTACTTCTAAAATTATTGATTTGAAAAAGTTTAGTGAAAGTGGTATTGATAGTTTAAAGGATAGTACTTATAATGGTGTCTTAATTACTAAAGAGGATAAAACTAAATTTTTAAAGTTTGAGAATACTAAAGAATTACCTGATTCTATTGCTTCAGTTTTAATTAATGATGTTGTAGTAGAAGGAAAGGTAATTAAGGGCGTTGATATTGCTAAATTATCTGGTTTGATGGGAATTAATGATCAGACAGAAATTTATAAAAAACTTGATGAAATGCCTGATTCTATTAGGGAAGCTATTAAACCTAATATGGATATGAAAGGTATTAAAAATTTAGCTATATTTTTAGTTACTGTTTATTTGATAAGTGCTATATTTAATTATGTTGAATCTATACTTATGACAGAAGCTTCTAATAAATTTGCTTTTAAATTAAGGAGTAGAATTGGCACTAAATTAAATAAGCTTCCTTTGAAATTTTTTGATCAAAACCAAACTGGTGACACTTTATCAAGAATAACTAATGATGTCGATACTGTTGCTCAGTCAATGGATCAATCAATTGCTTCTTTAGTTAGCGCGCTTGCTTTATTTATTGGGACAATTGTAATGATGTTTATAACTAATAGTATAATGGCTATTACCGCTATTCTTTCTAGTTTATTTGGTTTTATATTTATGTTTATGGTTTTGTCAAAATCACAGAAGTATTTTACTTTAAGACAAAAGGAACTTGGTAATTTAAATGCTCATATTGAAGAAACTTATTCTGGTCTTAATGTTATAAAAACTTACAATGGTTCAAAGATTGTTAATGAAAAATTTGATGATTTGAATAAAAAGATGTATGTTGCCAATAAAAAGAGTAGGTTTTTATCTGGTTTAATGATGCCGATGATGCATTTTGTTGGTAACTTTGGTTATGTTGCTGTTTGTATTGTTGGTGCTTTACTTGTTTTAGATGGCAAGACTGATTTTGGTACAATTGTTGCATTTATTACTTATGTTAGATTATTTACTTCACCACTTTCACAGATTGCAGAAGCTATGACTAGTTTACAGACTGTTGCTGCTTCTAGTGAGAGAGTATTTGAATTTTTGGATGAGAAAGAGATGTCTGGTGAAAGAAATATTGTTAAAAAATTAGATACTGTTAAGGGTAATGTTGAGTTTAAAAATGTTTCTTTTAAATATGATGGTAATTTAGAGAATACAATTAATAATTTTAGTGCTCATATTAAAGCTGGCTCTAAGGTTGCAATTGTTGGTCCAACAGGTGCTGGTAAAACAACTATGGTTAATTTACTTATGAAATTCTATGATATTACTGATGGTGATATTACGATTGATGGGGTATCTATTAAGGATCTAACTAGGTCTAATATTCATGATTTATTTACAATGGTATTACAAGATACTTGGGTATTTAATGGTACTATTAGAGAAAATATTGTTTTTAATAGGGAAAATATCAGTGATAAAGAGGTAGAAATTGTTTCTAAGATAGTTGGTCTTGATCATTTTGTTAAGACTTTACCAGATGGTTATGATACTGTTATTACTGATGGGGATAGTATTTCTTCTGGTCAAAAACAATTACTTACTATTGCTAGAGGTATTTTACAGAATACACCTTTACTTATTTTGGATGAAGCAACTAGTAATGTTGATACGAGAACGGAGGAACTTGTCCAGAAAGCTATGGATAAGTTGTCTGAAAACAAAACTTCTTTTATAATTGCCCATCGTTTGTCAACTATTAAGAATGCTGATTTGATTTTAGTTATGAAAGATGGTAATATTATAGAACAAGGTTCACATGATGAATTGATTGAAAAAAATGGTTTTTATGCTGAACTTTATAATTCACAGTTTGAATTATAGGAGGAATATGAAATTTAAAAAGATAAAAAGAGCTAGTATTTTAGGAATTATTGGTAATTCATTTTTGCTTGTGATTAAAGGCATAATAGGGTTTATTAGTGGGAGTAAAGCTATGATAGCTGACTCCCTTAATAGCGCTTCTGATATTTTTTCTTCTATTATGACTTTTATAGGTAATAAGATTGCTTCTGTTCCTAGAGATGATGATCATAATTTGGGCCATGGTAAGGCAGAATATATTTATTCTTTATTAATTAGTATTGTTATGATTTTGGTTTCTTTGATTACTATAAAGGATTCTGTATTATCTTTAATATATAAGAATACTTATAAATTTAATATATATTTGATTATTGTATGTATTATTACTATTGTTGTAAAATTATTTTTGTATTTGTATACTAATAGTATTTATAAGAAATATAAATCTTTATTAATTAAAGCGAATTCGAAAGATCATTTTAATGATTGTATTTTGACTTTACTTAACTTAATTTCAATTATTTTATCTTATTATGGCATTTACTTTGTTGACGGTATAGTAGGTATTATAATTGCATCATTTATTTTAGTTACTGGTTTAAAAATATATAAGGAATCTTATGATGTTTTAATGGATAAATCCATTTCTTTAGATACTAAAAAAAGAGTTATTGATATTATTAATAAACATAGTGAGGTTAAAAAAATCAATCATTTTAATTCAACACCTGTTGGATATAAATATCAAATTTCATTTACTATATTTGTTGATGGTAATTTAAGTACTTTTGAAAGTCATAAGATTGCTGATAGTCTAGAGAAAGAAATAACTGGTACAATTGATGATATTTATTTAACTGTTATACATGTTAATCCGATTGCGAGCAAGTAACTTGCTCTTTTTTATTTGCTTTTTTATCTGCTTGATTGTATAAT
>CAJKKJ010000047.1 GCA_905200435.1 uncultured Bacillota bacterium
ATACCAAATATAATAGATGCAACTATTAAAGCAATCATATTATTAATACTTAATAAATCACTGAAATTAGAAACTGATAAAGTGCTAACAAATTTTTCTAAAAAATTTACTTTTTCAGGTGTACTAACTTCATAAATATAATCAACACTTTTTACTAAAGGTGTTATATTAGATGCTATAATACCAAGTAAAGCACTTATTATAGAAGTCATTAAAAATATAATAAAGGTTGTTATTAATACTTTACCAACTCTTTTGGGTTTATTCATTTTACCAATAGAAGTACTTATATTTAAAAATATAATAGGTACAATAATACAAGTAAGTAAATTAATGAATAAATCGCCTAAAGGTTTAATATAATTAGTTTTTTCTTTAAAAATGAGACCTATAATCGCTCCAACTACAATACTAATTATAAGATAAATAGAATTCTTATAATTTTCCCAAACTTTTTTCATAAATCTCCCTTCAATGAAGTATATTAAAAAAAATAAAAAATATGAAAAAAATAACTTTTGATAAGTTATTTCCTAAATAAATCACTATGTGTACCTGTAGCAAACAGAAGCAAAATTAGTTCATTGTTGTGCAATTTATATATTAGCAACCAGTCAGGCATTATATGACATTCATAACAATCTAAAAATGTTTTGTCATCTATTAATTTATGATTTTTGTACTTTGCATCTAATTCGATACCATTTGCTATTTTATTTAAAACATCTAGAAATTTATTTTCATCTTTTCCTTGTTTTAGCATTTTTTTGAATTCTTTTTTAAAACAGCTTGTATATTTTACAATGTATTTTGTATTTTCTAAAGAATTCATTTTATTTTTTTAAATCCTTGACCATTTCATACATGTTAGTATAAGATTTTGTATTTACTTTGCCGTTTAAAATATCTTCGCCTTCTTTTATGGCTTTTAATAATTCTTTGCTTGGTTTTCTGTTTGTTACTTCAAAAGGTATCCCATCATTTTTAATAAGTTGTTTTATTGCCATATTTACAAATGTACTCATGTTTAGACCAAGTTCTTTTAAAATACTTGTAGCCTTTTCTTTATCTTTTGCATCAACTTGTACATTAATCGCACTTGATATCGTCTCCATTTTTCACCTCTTTCAATATATATATTATTACAAAAATGTTGATTTGTCAACATAATAACAACATAATATGTATGTCATTCTTTATTATTTGTATATTTGTCCTTTTAATTAAATTATTTATAATGACATTTAAAATTATTTACATCCGGCAAATAAAGGACAATTAAATTTTTTAATGTATAGTTGTTAAATCAAAAATGAATTTTGAAAGCAGTAAAAAAAACTTGAAAACTAGAAAAATAATATGATTATTCTAATTAGAAAAAATATGATATAATACATTTTGGAAGATGTGAGGAATAATATAATGAAACAATTTAAACATTTGGGAGCTTATGGATTAATAATAGAAGAAGGAAAAATAGTTTTGATAAAAAAGAAAGGTGGACCATACAATGAAAAATTAGATCTACCAGGTGGAACTATAGAATGGGGAGAGACACCAGAACATACTTTAATTAGGGAATTAAATGAAGAAGTGGGAATAGATGTAACTAACTATGAATTATTTGATACTAATTCAGTTGTACTTGAATGGATGCATAAAGAAGAATTAGAAAAAGTACATCATTTAGGAATTTTTTACAAAATATTAGATTATAATAATGATGTATTAGAAAAAATTAAAATTGATGAAAAGAATGATGATTCGCTAGGCGCAAGATTTTATGAAATAGATAAATTAAGAAAAAATGAACTATCAGATATTGCAAAGTTAGAAATAGAAAAATTTGGTTATAAATTAAAAAACTAGCTCATCCCTACAAAATAATTCATTCTAAAGAAAAGTATGAATAATTATAAAAACTCTTGCTTTTTAGTAAAAATTGTATTATTATATCAATATAAATGTTGATTGGAAGAGTATAATTGCTATTCATGATAGAAAGTTAATGGTTGATGGAAATTAATATGAAAGTAATTAGAAAGACACCAGGAGTGCTTAAAGAATTAAGTAGAATAAGCCGGTTAAAACCGTTATATTTAAAGAGCGACTATTTATAGTAATAAAGGTGGTACCGCGGATTAACAGTGATTCGTCCTTTTTAAGGATGACACTGTTTTTTATGTAGGAGGGAAAATTATGAAAATTAATGCAAATGAATTAAAAAATTATGCAGACAAAGAAATAGTATTTGAAGGATTTGTTGATGCCATAAGAGATATTAAATGGGTTCAATTTGTAGTCCTAAGAGATAATACTGGAAAAGTTCAAATGACAATCGAAAAATCCTTAGAAAGTAATAAGGAAATGGTTGAATTAATCAGTACTTTACCACTTGAAAGTACAGTAAAAGTAAACTGTAAAGTTGTAATGAATCCAAATGTAAAATTAAATGGAATGGAATTAATACCAACTAAAATAGAGGTAACAAGTAAAAGCGAAAATGAATTACCATTCAATTATAAGGATTTAGAAAATGTAAATTTAGATACAAGATTAGATTATCGTTTTATTGATTTAAGAAATGAAAAAAATATGAAAATATTTGAAATTCAAAGTACAATAGTAAGATATATGAGAGAGTATCTATACAATCATAAATTTACAGAAATTCATACACCAAAATTAATAGGTGCTGCAAGTGAATCTGGTTCAGAAGTATTTGAAGTAAAATATTTTGATAGAAAAGCTTATCTTGCTCAATCACCACAATTTTATAAACAAATGGCTATGGCAAGCGGATTTAATAGAGTATTTGAAGTCGCACCATGTTTTAGAGCAGAAAATTCTAATACTAGTAGACATGCTACTGAATTTACAAGTTTTGATGTTGAATTCAGTTATATAAATTCATTTAATGATATCATGAATTTAGAAGCAGAAATGCTTGCATATGCTCTATCTAAAACAAATGAAGAATGGAAAGATGATATCAAGAATATTTTTGGAACAGAAATAAAAGTTCCTACATTACCATTCCCTAAGATGGCTTTAAAAGATGTTTACAAAGAACTTGAAGAAAGATATGGTTATGTTGTTCCAGAAAGTGAAAAAATTGATTTAACAACTGAAGCTGAAAAATTAGTTTATAAACTTGCCCAAGATAAATTTGATCATGAATTTATGTTTATTACTGATTATCCAGCTGATAAAAGAGCTTTCTATCATATGCGTGATGAAAATGGTATTCTACAAGGTTATGATTTAATTTGGAGAGGTGTAGAAATAACTACTGGTGCTCAAAGAGAACATAGATATGAAGAAATTGTTAAAAATGCAAATGAAAAAGGATTAGGAGAAGATGTTAAATTTTACTTAGAATTCTTTAAATATGGATGTCCTCCACATGGTGGCTTTGCAATTGGTGTTGATAGACTAACAATGTTATTACTTGGTATATCAAATGTTAAAGAATCAATGTTCTTATTTAGAGGACCAAATAGATTAAATCCATAAAGAGTATGGTTCAAAACTATATTCTTTTTTAATTTACTTTTTAGGTTAATCAAAATATTGACGCAATTTAAATGATATTGTATAATTATAGTACAGCTTTGGGGGTGGACTAATGAGATTAACTTATAAAACAGATAAATTATATAATTTATGTGAACTAGTATCAAGCAATAAAAGTATTGTAAAACTTTATGGAAGTCAAGTTGGACAAAAATTGCCTATCAGAATTGAGCAATTGAAAAGTTTTTCTTCTTTAAATGATGTCCCTTCATTTTTACCTTTCAGAAGGCATAAATTAGAGGGGAATTATAAAGACTGCTATGCAATAAATATTACTAGTAAATACAGGTTGATTTTTAAACCACTTAATCCAGAAACAACAGATTTAAATAAAATAACAGATATTGAGATATTGGAGGTGTCTAAGCATTATGAGTAAGAAAATGTTTGATGAATATATAATCGCACCAGGTGAAACCATTTTGGAAATGTTAGAAACTAATAGTATGACACAGCTCGATTTAGCATATAAAACAGGTATTAATAAAAAAACTATTAATGAAATTGTAAAAGGTAAGGCACCAATTACTGTTGCAACAGCATTAAAACTTGAATATGTTTTTGACATTAAAGCCAATTTTTGGTGCAATTTAGAGAGTAGCTACAGAGAAAAACTTGAAAGAAAAAAAGATTTTGAATCTATAATTAATGAAGAAAAATATTTAAATGATATTCCTTACTTAGAAATGTCAAAAAGAAAATGGGATTTTATTGAACCAACTAATGATTCATATGAAAGAGTTATTAATCTTAGAAAGTTTTTTGCTGTTGCTTCCCTAGAATTTGATACTGAATTAAAAAGAAAGCTTGCTTTTAGAAAAAGTGCAAACAAAAATTTTTCTTTTGAGTCATTGTATTGCTTCCTTAGATATGGTGAAATACAATCAAATAAAGAAGTATATAATAAGTTTGATATAGATGAATTAAAAAAAGCTTCTTTAGAAATTAGGAAACTCGCAAATAATAGTTTTCTTTCACAATTTGAAAAAATAAAAAAAATATTATTACAATGTGGTGTATATTTGGTTTACGAAACAAACTTACCTCATACTTATATTAATGGTGTGTCATATAAAATTACTCCTGATAAAGCAATTATCATGATAAGTAATAAAGGTAAAAAAGATGATATACTATGGTTTACTTTTTTTCACGAAATTGCCCATTTAATTAAGCATAGCAAAAAGGAAGTTTTTATTGATTCTGATAATGATATAAAAAATGATATAGAATATGAAGCAGATGAATATTCTAGAAATATATTAATTCCTGATAATGAATATGATGATTTTGTTAAAACAACTAAAAAATATACTGCTAATGCAATATGTGATTTTGCAAGAAAAAACAATATATTACCAGGTATTGTCGTAGGTAGGTTACAAAAAAATGGAATAATTAAGTGGAATCAGTTTAATAATTTAATTATAAGGATATAGTCTAAAACTATATTCTTTTTTTTTACAAAAACAACTAGTTATCGACCATTTTTAACTATCAATACATCAAAAGTAGTCGATAACTTGACTTAAATAAAAAAATTATTCTTTATTAGCACTCTTTCTTGACATCTGCTAATAATGGTGGTATAACTATATTACAGAGAAAGAGAGTGAGAGTATGAAAAAGAAAGAATTTAAATCAGAATCTAAAAGACTATTAGATTTAATGATAAATTCAATATACACAAATAGAGAAATATTTTTAAGGGAGCTTATATCAAATGCAAGTGATGCTTTAGATAAGTTATACTATAAATCACTAACAGATGCAAATATTAAAGTAAATAAAGATGATTTAAAAATCAACATAAGTGTTGATAAAGAAAACAATACTTTAATTATTGAAGATAATGGTATTGGTATGACTGAAGAAGAGTTAGAATCTAATTTAGGTACAATTGCCAAAAGTGGTTCATTAGTATTTAAAGAAATGAATGAATCAAATAAAGATATTGATATTATTGGTAAATTTGGTGTTGGTTTTTATTCAGCATTTATGGTAAGTGATAAAGTAGATGTTTTAAGTAAAAGCATTGATAGTGATAAAGCATATCTATGGGAAAGTGAAGGCGCTGATGGTTATACAATAACAGAAGCTTCAAAAGAAGCAAATGGTACTATTATAAGGTTGCACTTAAAAAAAGATACTGAAGATGATAAATATTCTGAATATTTGGATGAATATAAAATTAAAGAATTAGTAAAAAAATATTCTGATTATGTTAGATATCCAATATTAATGGAAGTACACACTTCAAAACCAAAAAAAGATAACGAAAAAGAATATGAAGATGTTGTAGAAAATGAAACACTAAATAGTATGGTTCCAATTTGGAAAAAAGACAAAAAGGATATAAAAGAAGATGAATATGATAATTACTATATTGATAAATACTATGACTATGAAAAACCATTAAAAGTTATTACAACATCAGTTGAAGGTATGTGTTCATATAAGGGATTATTATTTATACCATCACATGCACCATATGATTTTTATACAAAAGAGTATGAAAAAGGATTAAGTTTATATTCAAATGGAATATTAATAATGGACAAATGTAAAGAATTATTACCAGATTATTTTAGTTTTGTAAAAGGCGTTATTGATAGTGAAGATATTTCTTTGAATATATCAAGAGAAATGTTACAAAGATCAAAGAATTTGAATATAATTGCTAAAAATATTGAAAATAAAATCAAAAAAGAATTAGAGCTTATGATAGAAAATGATAAGGATAATTATAAAAAATTCTTTAAGGCTTTTGGAAATCAATTAAAATTTGGTATTTATAATGAATTTGGAGCTCATAAAGATGAATTAAAAGATTTAATAATGTTCTATTCTTCAAGAGAAAAAGATTTAATATCTTTAAAAGACTATGTTAAAAATATGGTAGAAGGTCAAGATAGTATTTATTATGCTTGTGGCGAAACTAATGAAAAAATAGATTTAATGCCACAAACTGAACAAGTAAAGGGAAAAGATTATGATATTCTATATTTAACCTATATTATTCACAGCTGTGCCGTGAATAATATAGGTTAAGTAATATTTTGGAACAAATTAAAATAGTATTGGTGAATTATGGAAT
>CAJKKJ010000048.1 GCA_905200435.1 uncultured Bacillota bacterium
TGATGAAGATGGTGAGTTAAAACTAACTATTATGGCAACTCTTGCTCAAAACGAAAGTAAGAAAACATCACAAAGAGTTAAAGCAGGTCAGATGATATCATTTCAAAATGGAGTGTTTTATGGATCAGGCAATATTTTGGGTTACAACAAAGTTGGTAAAGATTTGGTAGTTAATGAAGAACAAGCTGAAATTGTAAGATATATTTATTCTGAATATTTAAATGGAAATGGTACAGTAAAAATTGCAGATGAGTTGACTAAAAAAGGTGTTCCAACTTCTACAGGTTTAACGACATGGAGTGCATCATATGTTTCGAGAGTTTTGAGAAATCCATTTTACTGTGGAACTATAGTTTATAGAAAATCATATATTCCAGATTATTTAGAACAGAAAGCTAAAATAAACTATGGTGAAGTAGAAAAAGTGGTAGTTGAAGGAAGACATGAACCACTTATATCAAAAGAAGATTTTCAAAAGGTTCAACAAATAATGGATAGTCATTCTAGACCAATAAAATTAGGAAGAAAACAAGCATTAGGTTATCCTAAAAATTTATGGAGTAAAAAACTATTATGTGAATGTGGTTCAAGTTTTAATAGAAAGATTTATCACAAGAATAAAGAAGGTACAACATATTGTTATATTTGCTATAACAAGAAAAGTAGACCAAAGAACAGATTTAAGGATACATGTGATATGAAAGAGGTTCCAGAATGGAAATTACAATATATGGCTGAAGCAATATTTAGAAATCTTACACAAAATTCAGATGGTAGAAAAGCACTTGCTGAAAGAATATTGAAAGGAGTTGATATAGATGAACATCCAGAAAAGAAGATGTTACAACGTATTGATAAATTAAATAAATTAATTGAAAATGAAACAACAAAGTTAGATTAATGGATAATTATCTTGATGAAAATATCTATGTTAATATGTATGATATGTTTCAAAAGAAGTTATCTAGTAGAATAGAGAAATATAAAATTGAAATATTAGAATTAGAAAAGAAATGTTCATCAATTGAACCATTAGAAGTTAGAATAGAAAATGCTAAAAAGAGTATAAGAAAATTATTAGATATTAGTTATAATGGAGTTGATGAAAAAATAATAGAAGAATTTGTAGAACGAGTAATAGTTCATAAAGATTATTTTGAATGGAAATTAAACTTTATGAATGAAACAATAAAATTAGAAGTAGATGGAAAAACTAAAAAAGATGGATTTTTAATTGAGCACGAATAAAAATTATATTTTATATGGTATAATATATCTTGAAATATTTATAAATCAGGAGGTTTGTTTATGAAGTTTGGACGATTGGAATATTATCCTGAATTTGATCATAAGGATATGGAATACATAGATTTTTCAAGTGATAAAACTATTTTGGAATATGATGTATTATTAGTTGATTTGAATAATATATTTAGAAGTTTTGAAACTTATGGTGAGTACAATGGCTTGCCAAGAATTACTGATCATGATTCTACCCAATTAAAATTACATCTAAAAAAAAGAAAAGCTGAAATTAAAGAGTTTTTGGAAAGTGGGAAAAATATAATAGTATTAGGTGGAAATGATGATTGTGTTTATTGTTATACTGGCAAAAAAGATACTTCTGGTACTGGAAAAAATGCAAAAACAACTTATTATGTTGAAGATGTTCATTCAATATCATTGTTGCCTGTAAAGGTATCTTCTTTAGCATTATCAGGCAAAAGGATTTCATTTAAAAACAAAAAAGTTGAAGAACAATTTGAAAGATACAATGATTATTTTGAATATCGTACAGTATATGAAAATGTAAATGACAATATTTTGATGACAATTGAAGGAACAAATAAGGTAGTATCATATTATGAACAAGTAGGAAAAGGGAAAATAATCTTTTTTCCTGATTTAGGATTTGATAGAAAGAATCCAACGAATGAATCAAGGATAGAAAAGAAGTTCTTAAATGATATAAGTAATATTAATAATTTGTTACTGAATGAAGAATTTGAATTACCTGCTTATTCAAAAAAATACCTATTACCAAACGAAGAGATAATGATGAATGATATTGATAAATCAAAATGTGAGTTAAACAAATTATTAACAAATATTGAAAATAAAGAAAAAGCATTAAAAAATCTTCAAAAACAAAAAGTAATGTTTACTGGTACTGGTACACAATTAGAAATGAATTCTGTTGAGCAATTTAAAGATATTGGATTTTCAATAATAAAATATGATCCTGATTCTGTAGATGAAGATATCGTTATTAAGTTTAATGAAAAAATTGCTGTTGTTGAAGTTAAAGGTATATCTGGAAGTGCAACGGAAAAGCATACTTCTCAGATAGTAAAGTGGAAATCTGAATACCATATTGAAAATGATATAATGCCTAAAGGAATATTGTTAGTAAATGCTTTTAATGATAAAGAACTAGAATGTAGGCAAGAATATTTTCCAAATCAAATGTTGAAATATGCTACACATCAAGAAATTTGTCTTCTGACTACACTTCAATTATATAATATTAGAAAATATTTAGAAAAATATCCTGATGAAAAAGAAAAGATTATTGATGAAATATTTAATACTGATGGATTGTATAAAAAATTTGCTGAATGGAATTTAAATATTACAAAGATAGAAAATACAGAAAAATAGAAGTTAACAAAATTTTAAAAATTAATAATTAATAAGTAAAGTCATTTTAGTCTAAATGGAGTGTAGTCACATTCCGTTAAGTTATCCTTAGTTTTATGGTTCACAAGCTGCAATTAAAAATAATTAATTAAAATATAGTCAAGATGAAAATATCTTGACTTTTTTGATATAATTTTTAAGATATTAATTGAGATAATAGATGATGCATTACATGAAGTATATAGCAAATATTGTGTTTGATAATTTTTTAAATGATATATTTATATTGTAATGATAAGTGTGGAAATGTTTTTAATTTTTGAGTGATACAGCCAATAAATCATTATGGTTAAAAAAATAAATATGAAATAACATTTTCAACTATATTTATGCAAGTAAAAAAATCTAATCATTTTTGTAAGGAACTATTTTAGGATAGTCTTTTTTAATAATAAATTAGCTGAAAAATTGTATTAAACACTCTGATTTTTATGTTTGAATAAATGAATAAATAATAATTTGAGCAAACTTTAATGATTTAATAGAACTTTTCCACCTTTTATGATAAAATTTAAGTGTTTAGGAGTATGTATGACAAAGGAAGAATTCAAAAAAATAATATATATATGTAGCAAACAAGAAAAAGTAAAAGAAGCAGTTTTAAAAAATCATGATAATAATTTATGGTGGCCACTCGAAATTACAGATTATAGAAAAAGAATGTTATTTGCTGGGTTATCAACAAGAATATCTTATAATATGATTAATAGCTATAGAAATGTAATATTTGAACTAAATAAATATTCATATGATGAAATAAAAAATATGGAGGAAAATAAAATCATAAATATAATTAAAAATTTAGGATTATCAAACACAAGATACAAATACTTATTATCAATGATTGAATTTATAGAAAACTATGATGGTGAAATAAAAAAACTACCAAATGCTGAATTAATAAATTTGATTGAACAAAATGTAAAAGGTGCATCATATAAAGTCGCACAATGTGTTACCTTGTATGCAAGAGGTTATTATTCAGGAATAATGCCAGTTGATAGTGGCATGAAAGATATTGAATTACCATGCTTAGGTTTTAAAGAATATAAAAATGCTATAGGACATGATATCCTAAGAAAAGAACTAGAAAATCTGGTAAAAGACAATGATATTGAAGAAATTATAAAAAATAATGGATATGAAAAATTAAACATACCCGATTACAAAAATGCAACATGGTTTTGCCATTTAGTTCTCATATATTTTAAAAGGTATTTTTGTAATAAACACGATTTTAAAAATTGCCCACTAAAAAACTACATAAATCTAAAATATAAATGTGAAAAATGAAATATTAATTAATACAAGAAGGTGATAAAATGTCAAAATTATCTAATACAATAATGTTATTAAGATTACTCCAAAATGGAAGAAAATATAGCATAAAAGAACTAGCTGAAAAACTAGAAGTATCACCAAGAATGATAAGAGAATATAAAAACGAACTAGAGCAAGCGGGCATTTATTTAGAATCAATAAGAGGTCCATACGGTGGATATTATTTAAATCAAAATATAAAATTACCACATAATTTGGACAAGTCAAAGCCAGTAATAATTAATAATAAAGAAAACTATAACTTATTATGTAATGCAATAGCAAAAAGAAACAAATGTTACATAGAGTATTATTCAAAAGAACATAATGAAATGACCAAAAGAATAATAAGACCATACGAAATGATACTCTTTGATAAAGAATGGGGAGTTGCAGCTTTTTGCGAGTCCAAACAAGGAATAAGACATTTTAATATTGATAGAATAAAAAAATTAAAAATTCTAGATGAAAAATTTTAAAGTGACATATATAGTTCCTATATAAGATATATACTTATACTTAGAAGTTGAAAAAAATATAAAAAATTAAAAGGAGAAATGAAAAATGAAAGTAACACTAGTAACAGGAAATTGGGCCAAAATAGCACAAGCGAAAGCATTCCTAGAACCACTAGGAATAGAAGTAGAAAACATAAAAATGGACACAGTTGAAATACAAGCAGACAAAGTAGAAGATGTAGCATGCTATTCAGCAAAATGGGCATCAGAAAAATTAAAAAAGAACATCGTAAAAAATGATACAGGCATAGAAATCGAAGCACTAAAAGGTTTCCCATCAGCATATACTCACTACATAAGTGATACGATTGACGTTGAAGGAATACTAAAATTAATGGATGGAGAAAAAAATAGAAAGGCAAAATTTGTTCAGGCCTTAGCTCTTTGTCAATATGGAAAAGAACCAGTTGTTTTCAAATCAGAAACAAGTGGAACTATTGCTTTGAAAAAAGAGGGAACATATGGTTGGAGTTGGGATTTTATCTTTATACCAGATGGTAAAGATAAAACATTAGCATGTTTTCCAGATGAAGAAAGATTAAAACTATGGAATGATACAGGCTATCAACAATTAATCGAATACCTAAAGAAAAATAATTCTATTTAATACAAATTTATATTAAAACAATATATAGGAGAAAAGTCAGTATGAAAAAATATAATATAATAGTAATATTCAATAAAGAAATGACCAAAACATTAATGTGTAAAAGAACAAAAGAACCATATAAAGGTATGTATAATTTAGTTGGAGGAAAAATAGAAAAAGAAAATGATGGTTTAAATGAAGCATATAGAGAATTGAAAGAAGAAACAAATATACAAAAAGAGAATATCGAATTAATTCATTTCATGAATTTTGAGTATATAAAATTTAATAAATATATTGAAGTATATTATGGTGTACTAAATAATGATGTAATGCTAATTGAAGAAGTAAACAGTTTAGAATGGGTTAATATTAATGATAATTTCTTCAATATGAATAAATATGCCGGCGAAGGAAACATTGGACATATCATGGAAGAAATTAAAATATACATGAATAAATGAGGTTCAAAATGAGAGATAAATTAGATATATGTGAAAAAGCAAAATTATTCGCATTACATGCTCACAAAAATCAAGTAAGAAAAAATGAACCCGATAAACCAATGATTATGCATCTAATTGATGTTGCAAACATAATAAAAAAATATAACTATGATGACAATATTATTGCTGCCGGTTACTTGCACGATGTTATAGAAGACACAAAATATAAAATAGATGATATAAAAAAAGAATTTGGTGAAGATATTGCAAATTTAGTTCTTGGTGCATCAGAAACTGATAAAACACTATCATGGGAAGAAAGAAAAGAAGAAGCAATCAAAAAAACAAAGTTCTTAAGTCTAAGAAATAAAATTGTAATATGCGCTGATAAAATAAGTAATTTAGAAGACTTATCAATAAAATTTGAAAAAGAAGGTAAAAGAGATTTTTCACGCTTCAAAAGAGGAGAAGAAAAACAAAAATGGTATTACACTAGTATATATGAAAGTATAATTTATAAAGAAAATGAAGAAACGCCAATTTTCAAAAATTATAAAGATTTACTTGATAAAGTATTCAATGATAAAGAAGATTTATATTTAAAAAACACAATTTATAATGATAACTTAGATTACTATAATAAACTAAAAAAATTACATGCTCAAAAAGAAGAATTAAAAAAATTAAATAGTATTTGCCCATTAAATAAGCCATATGTTATTGAATTTACAGGAACACCTAGAACAGGAAAAACAACAACAATAAACAATTTATATGATTTCTTTAAAAAAGGTGGATTTAGTATTAAAATAATAGAAGAATTCACAACCTCAAAAAATTATAAAGAAAACTTTATACCAAAATACAAAGAAATTGGTTCCGTAAAATTTAATCTTGCAATAATGAAAGAAGTAACAAAACAATTAAAAGATAATATAAAATTGAATAATCAAATAATTATAATTGATAGATCAATTAACGATAGGCAAATATGGAATCATAGAAAATATTTAAAAAATGAAATGGACTATGATTTATATCAAAATA
>CAJKKJ010000049.1 GCA_905200435.1 uncultured Bacillota bacterium
AGAGAATTATTATTAATTCTTAAATTAGTAACGATAGCAGTGAGGGTACACCTGTTCCCATCCCGAACACAGAAGTTAAGCTCACTTACGGCGAAAATAGTGATAAGCGAAAATAGCAAGTTGCTAATTTTTTTTTGCTTTTTTTTACTATTTTTTTTATGTAAAAAGTTAATAAAACTATTGAATTAGATTTATATATTTTATATAATTGTATTGGTGATAAGAAATGGATTATAAAATAACGACACATGATGAAATGGAAACAATGGAAATCGCACAAAATTTAGAATCAGAAAAGTTTCCAAATATGATAATATGTTTAGATGGTGAACTAGGAAGTGGAAAAACAGTATTCACAAAAGGCTTCGCACAAGCCTTAGGAATTGAAGAAATTATAACATCTCCTACATATACAATAATAAAAGAATATCCTAATGGTGAATTGCCATTATACCACATGGATGTATATAGATTAGACGGAAACTCAGAAGGAATAGGAATTGAAGAATATTTCACAAAAGGTGGAGTCGTGATAATAGAGTGGGCAGAAACAATAAAAGACATTTTGCCAAAAGAAAGATTAGATATTAAATTTAAAATAGTAGATGAAGAAAAAAGAGTTTTAGTATTCACTCCACATGGAAAAAAATATGAGGAATTACTAGAGGTTTCACTATGAACTATTTATTTTTAGATACAGCATCAAGTAGAGTAATTATTTCAGTCATAAGAAATAATGAAATAGTCTTTACTGTTAATTTGAAAAATGATAACAATCTATCAAACAAATTAATGGTTTTAATAGATGAAAATTTTAAAAAATAAAATTTAAAGGCAACAGATATAAATAAAATATTTGTTGTAAATGGTCCAGGATCATTTACAGGAATAAGATGTGGTGTAACAGTTGCAAAAACATTAGCATTTCTATTAAATATTGAAATAACAGCTATATCAGAATTAGAAACGATGGTAAGTGGTTATGATGAACAAGTATGTCCAATAATAGATGCAAGAAGAGGATATGTCTTTGCAGGAATATATGATGGTGTTAAAAATCTTGCACCAGATAGATATATTAGTTATGATGAAATAACAAAAGGATTTAAAGGGAAAATTGTATCATATGACTATGAAAACGCATATGAACCAAAAATAGATATTTTAAAATTAGTAAATAAACATAAAGATGAAAGTATAAATCCACATTTACTGGTACCCAATTATCTAAAGAAAACAGAAGCAGAGGAAAACTTAGATGCTAAAAGAAATCAATGATTATGATTCAATAGATATCTGTGATTACAAATTTTCACACAACGACTTTGAAAAAGTATACGGATATTATATTGAAAATAATCTCGTTGGAATAATCGATTTTTCGATAATTTACGACAGAATAGAAATAAATTACATATTTGTAAAAAAAGAATATAGAAAACAAGGAATTGCAAGCAAAATGATGGAATATATTATTTCATACAATTTAGGAATTTCATTAGAAGTAGATGAAGAAAACGAAAAAGCAATTAAACTATATGAAAAATATGGATTTAAAAAAGAAGCAATAAGAAAAAACTATTATGGTAAAAATAATGGTATTTTAATGATAAGGTGATAATATGTATATAATGGCATTTGAATCTAGTTGTGATGAAACTAGTGTGTCAATAATAAAAAACGGTGTAGAAGAAATTGCAACCTCTTTAGTAACACAAATGTATACACATGCAAACTATGGTGGTGTTGTACCTGAAATAGCAAGCCGTATGCATGTAGAAAGCATTACTCTAGTAATAGAAGATGTCCTAAGAAAAGCAAATATGAAAATGGAAGAAATAGATGCCTTTGCAGTAGCATATGGGCCAGGATTAATAGGTTCACTACTAGTTGGACTATTAGCTGCTAAAACATGCGCATTTGTCTATAATAAGCCATTAATAAAGGTAAATCATATGGCTGGACATATATATGCAAACAATTTAGTAAAAAGGTTGGAATTTCCTTTAATCGCGCTTGTTGTAAGTGGTGGTCATACAGATCTATACTATATGGATAAAGATTACAGTTTTGAAAGAATTGGCGGAACACTAGATGATGCAGTAGGAGAAGCATATGATAAAGTAGCGCGTATCCTAGGTGTACCATACCCTGGAGGACCAGGAGTCGATAATTTAGCTCATATAGGAAAAGATACATATGATTTGCCAATACCCCTAGATGATGAAAGTTATAACTTTAGTTTCAGTGGATTAAAAAGTGCAGTTATAAATCTAAAACATAATGAAGAACAAAGAGGAAATGAAATTATTAAAGAAAATTTAGCATGTTCATTTCAAAACAGAGTTATCAACATTTTAGTAAAAAAAACAATGAAAGCATTAAAAGAATATAATACAAAAAGACTAATAATAGCAGGTGGAGTAAGTGCGAATAAAGGCCTAAGAGAAACATTTGATAAAAAGTGTAAAGAAGCTGGTATTGAATTAATCGTGCCTGCAATGAAATTTTGTACAGATAATGGTGCAATGATAGGAGCAGCAGCATATTATGCATATCAAAGTGGTGATATAGCAGATTTAAGTTTAAATGCAGACGCAGGACTAAGGTTATAAATATGGATGAAAATTTATATGATGAAATAAGAGCGTGCTATTTAGCATATGTAAATGAAAAAAATATAACCAAAAAAATGTATTATTTAGAACTTCTAAAAGAATATATAAGAAAAGAAAAGGAATTAAATAATGGAAGAAAAACAAACGGCATTAGAGAATAGACTATTAAAAATAGTAATAAAAATTGTTAATAATTCTTTTTGTCCATCATGTAAAAATCATTCAACAAATATTGAATGCAATAATTGTAAAGAAGAAAATAAAAAACTAAAAATACTATATACAGATTTAGAATTAACTTTACTAGAACTAAAATCCTTAAATCTAGAAAGTGATAAAATAAATCTAATATTATATGCTTTAAAAGACTACCAAATTAAAAGTAAACTAATATCTATAAAAGAGATTGATATAAATAATTTTATTAACAAAATTGTTGATAAAATAAAGAAAAATGACAATTTAACAGAAGAGGAAATAGTAGATTTATCAATTTTGTTAAAAACAAAAGTTATAAATAACGAAGTTATTAACAATTTTGTTATTTTGAATTGTTTGAATAAAAAAAATTATTTTGATATAGATACAATTAGTAGTGTAATATGTATGTTTGCAGAGACAATGTATGATTCAAAAAAAATGAATTTAAGATGTAAAATAGAAAATATGCAAAATCTAAAAGGAAAAGCAGAAGATACCTTTATTTATTTAAGTAAAACAGAGATTGAAAGATTTGCAAATGGTGAAATGGACGCTTTATTTACGCTATTTCATGAGTATATACATGTTTTACAGTATTATCGACAAATTGTTTTACAGTCTTCAAGTGTAGAAGATATTAAGCAAATAAAGGAGCGTATCATAAGGCAACATAATCCAAAATTTTACGATGACAATAAATACGTTTATTCACTAGAAAAAGAAGCCAATATAGAAGGTAATACATATTTAGTAAAATATCTAGATAGTATTGGATTTCCAATTATATCATTTGAAGATATCAAAAGAATTGTTGATAATGATATTCGAAATGTGGACAACGATTTTAGAATTGTAGGAGAAGATACAATATTAATTGATGATGAATTTAATAGAGTAGTTAAACCAAATGATTTCAATTGCTATCCACAATTAGGTTATGAATATAAAATTGAGAATTCTAGAGTAGTTTTAAAAGACTTAGAAGAAATATATAGTGACATTGAATATGTTAATGCAAGTACAGAATATAGTAATCATGATAAAAAAATACTAATGGATATATATAAAGATATAATACATAGATATCCAGTTAATCATAAGAAAAAAAATTAGAGAAGATGAAAATCTTCTTTTTAAATAATCATCAAAAATATTATTATTTTAATAGAACTCATGTTATAATAAATATATGTAAGGAAGAATAATATGAATAATGAATATAAAATAGAATATCTTAATGAAATTAAATTAAAAAAATTAGAACGCTCCCTAAGAAAATATAATATGCTAGCATATAAAAAATTACTATTTTATTATTATCCTAACCTAAAAGAAGGAAAATTTGATGGTAAGATAATAGAACAAAATAAAGAAGCTGGTCGCACAAAGTACGAGTTGGAATTACCAGCAGATGAAATATTCAAAAGAATTCATGGACATATCTCACTAATATATATAGTAGATAAAAAAGAAAAAGTCATAATATTAGAAACATTAAATCCAGAAAATTTACTATTAGAAGGAAGTAAAAATGAATTAACAACTTATAAGGGTGTACTTATATCAAAAACAAGTAGAGAAAAAGATATCTATAAAATTAATTTTCTAAATCTTTTATCAAATAGTACACATAAATCCTATGATGAAAATAAAAGTATAAATACCAAACCAGTAAAGAAAGTAATAAAAGAAACAGAACCAAAAGATAAAAAAGAAATAACTATAGATGAGCCAAATATAGAACAAAATAAACCAAATGAAACCAAAACATTAAAAGAAAAAATAAAGACAGCATGGATAATATATTTAATGCTAACAACTTTAATTGCACTTATATCACTAATAATTAAAATTTATGAATAAAAAAAATTAATCAAGGAGGCTGTAAAATGGTAAACTATCTATTCAGTAAAATCAATAAAGAAACAGGATTCACAAAAAAAGAAAAAGAATACATGTTAAAAGACATAAAGGAAAATTCAACTGTAACATTTATATCAGCTTATAAAAAAGAACCAGAAAAACAGCAAGAAAGTATAGAAAACAAAATAAAGTGTTTCAAGCAAATAGGATTAAACTTCAAAAAAATAAATACGATAGATGAAGAAACAAATAAAACAGATGCAAAAAAATATATAAAAGAAAGCAATATAATATTTTTGTTAGGTGGTTCACCACACATTCAAATGCAAATAATAAATAAAAATGAATTGCAACAAGAAATAAAAAAATTACCTCTTATAATAGGCGTAAGTGCTGGTGCAATGAACCAAACAAAAAGAGTAATATATATAGATGAATTTGAAGGGGAAAAACTATATGATTATGAAGGATTAAACTATTTCCAAACATCAATATATCCACACTATAATCAAGACTTAATAAAAGAAATAGAAGAGGTAAGCAAAAAAGAACCAATTCTAGCAATACCTGATGGTTCATTCATAAGAATAGAAAACGAAAAAATAGAGTATATAGGTAAAAAATATTACTACAAATAAAAATAATATCTAATGGTTATTAAAAACCAAAGATATTATTTTTTTGGTACAGGATCATATCCTCCCTTACTCCATGGATTGCACCTAAAAATCCTTCTAATAGTCAAAATAGAACCCTTAAAAGCTCCATAAATACTAATAGCTTCAATAGCATAATTAGAGCAACTTGGTGTAAATCTACAAGCCCCATGCATTCCAAAAGGTATAGATTGATAAATCCTTATAAGCCAAATCAAAAATTTCTTCATAAATATTATTTTATCATAAAATTAATTATTTTTAATATACTCTTCAATAATTTTTTTATTATTCAAAAGCCTCTCATTAGATTCAATTAAAATAGCTTTATTAACCCATTTCAAAGATTCAGAGAATTTACCATTATAAAAAGTACAAATAGAAAGTAAATCATAAATAGTATTATCCCAACTAAAAGTTTCATTAATGTAAGTTTTTTCATGCTTTTTAATTTTTAAAGCCTTTTTCAAATATTTTTCAGCATTCTTATAATCACCATTATTATAAGAAAGTAATGCCTTTTCAACATAAGGATCTCTCAAATAAGGTGCTTCTTCAATAGCTTTATCCAAGTACAAATTAGCTTCATCAAGTCTTCCAAGACCAACATAAGCTCTAGCAATAAATCTCATAGAAGCAGATCGTTCATCTTTCCAAGTTGCACTCTTCAGTTTCAAATGTTTAATTAAAGTATCAATACACTCATTCCACTTGCCATAATACATATATTCTCTTCCCAAATAATGCAAATTCCTATCATCATTAGGATTTTCCTTAACAGATAATTCAAGTAAATTCAGATAAGATCCCCTAGATTTAGATGTATCTGGAAAGTGATTTAAAACTATTTCTTCGTTAGTTTTAACTACTTCATTTTCTCCTGTAAACTCAGGTATTTCATGAACAGGATAGACCCATTTATAATTAAAACGATCATGTATCTTTTCTCTAAAGAAAGTAACAACTGGTATACCTTTATCATTAATACTCCAATTATAAGTATATAATACTCTATTTACACCAATTTCCCAAGTGTTTTCAAGCTTTTCTCTCCAGCCAGGCTCAAATAATTCATCCAAATCAGTACAAACACAAATGTCAGCATCTGTTGGAACAAGTTTTAAAGATTCATTCCTAGCAACATCAAATCTCCATGGAACAATTTTTTTAGAAACAACATTAACACCCTCATTCAATAATAATTGAACAGTATTATCAGTTGATCCAGTATCAAGTACATATATACCATCAGCTTCACTCATAGACTTAACCCAGTTATG
>CAJKKJ010000050.1 GCA_905200435.1 uncultured Bacillota bacterium
ATAGTACATAACCCAAATAGTATAGAAAATCTAAAAAAAGCATTACAATATTTAAAATACGAAGAATTACTAGTATTCATGATAAAAATGAATTATCTAAAAACAAATAAACAATTCAAAATAGGATTAAAAAGAAATATAGAATACGAAGAAGTAAATAAATTCATAAATAATTTACCATTCAAACTAACGCCAGATCAATTAAAAGCCGTAAATGAAATATATGAAGACTTAAATTCTCCAAGAAGAATGAATAGACTATTACAAGGAGATGTTGGATCAGGAAAAACATTAGTTGCAATCATTGCGATCTACATAAATTATTTAAGTGGATACCAAAGTGCCTTAATGGTACCAACAGAAATACTAGCTCGTCAGCACTACGAAACAATCAAAAAATTATTCGAAAAATACAACATAAATATATGTTTAATAACAAGTAAAATAAAAGCCAAAGAAAAAAAAGAATACTATAAAGGCTTAGAAGAAGGTACCATTTCAGTTGCAATAGGAACCCATGCCTTAATAAGCGAAAAATTAAAATATCATAATCTAGGACTTGTCATAACAGATGAACAACATAGATTTGGTGTAAATCAAAGAAGCGAATTAAAGAATAAAGGCATAACACCAGATACACTATACATGAGTGCAACACCAATACCAAGAACATATGCTTTAACAATATATGGAGATATGGATATATCAAGTATAAAAACAATGCCAAATGGAAGAAAACAAATAATCACAAAACTAAAAAAAGAAACCGAAATAAAAGATGTATTATATATGATGTTAGATGAACTAAAGAAAAACCATCAAATATATGTCATCGCTCCACTAATAGATGAAAGTGAAAAAATGGATTTAGAAAATGTAAATGCATTATATGAAAAAATGAATAAAGCATTTGGAAAACTATATAATATAGGTTTGTTGCACGGGAAAATGAGCAATGAAGAAAAAGAAAAAGTAATGAATTCATTCAAAGAAAACAAGACTCAAATACTAGTATCAACAACCGTTATAGAAGTAGGAATAGACGTAAAAAATGCAACCATGATGGTAATATTTGATGCCTTCAGATTTGGATTATCCGCACTACATCAATTAAGAGGAAGAGTTGGAAGAAATGAATTACAATCATATTGCATACTAATATCAAATTACGAAAAAGAAAGATTAAAAATAATGGAAGAAGTATCCGATGGATTCAAAATATCCGAAGAAGATTTTCGCTTAAGAGGAAGTGGTGATTTATTCGGTTATAGACAAAGCGGAGACATGTCCTTTGAACTATGTGATGTAAGAAAAGACTATTATTTACTCGTAAAAGCCAAAGAAGATGCATTAGAACTAGCAAACTGTCATGATGATGTAAATAAAAAGTTAATAGAAGAAAGTTTAGATAACCTAGATTAACCTTAAAAAATAATAAAAATAAAAAATAAAGTGTAAAGTAAAAAAAATAAAAAAGAAAAATATTGACTTCAAAACAGTTATATTTTATAATGAATATAGCATACGGAAGTGTGTTAGATGTCTTACGATATATTGATATTAATCATGGTGAGATATCGTCCCCCTGAAAGAGAGAACTTGTAAAAGTTCTCATTTTTTTTAGTATAAAATACATTTGACAATTTCCCATAAATAAATATAATATTATATGAATTTGGGGGAGTTTATGGATACAATTACAATTTTAAATTCTTGTAAAGATCAAAAATTTTTAGAAACTGCAATTGATAACTTAGAAGATTTTGAAAGATACCTTGATTTTTTTAGAGTATCAGAAGATGTAATCAATAAAATCATCGAAAGAAGAATAAACAAAAACAATATAATGAAAGTTTTACAAGGAAATGTTGCAAAATATAGTATTTTAGTAAGCAATAGAATAGTTCTACTAAAAAGAAATGAATTATATGAAGTGGTAGATAATATGTCTCTTGATGATATAAAGTTTTACTTAAAAGAATTTCTTGTTAATGAAGTTATTCTAGATGCAATATATGAAAGAAGAAAAGAAGACGCAAGAAAAATAATAAAAAAAATGTATATAAATATTGTCTCGTTATATCTAAGAACAAGACAAGAAGGACTATCTAAAATATATTTCGAAGAAAAATATAAAAGAATACACAATGCAACAAAATATATTACAGATTATGATATCCTAAATTGGATTGATAGACCAAATGTTCCAACAAACTTAAAAATGGAAATATTTGAAAAAAAATATAAATATTTTGAAAAAGCAATAAAAAGTACAGATATAACAAAAATAAGATTATATTATTTGTGTGATGACTCATGTGTACCACTAGTAATACAAGAAAAAATGATTGAAATAAAAAAAGATGAATTAATTGAATATCTAGACGAAAAAACATTCTATGATAACATTACATATTTACATAATTCAGAATCATTAACAAACTTTTATATCAATGAAAAGGTAAATGAAAACAATATATTTGATATACTAACAGAATTATTAGATAGATGTTTAAAAGAAAAAATAGATTATATTATAAAATTAAAAAAAGATTTAGTAATCAGTAAAATAAAAAACATGAGTTTAGAAGAATTTAACAAATACAAAATAGATTCGCAATTAAAAAATTCAATTATCCAAGCATTTCCAGAAATGTTTAAAAAAATAATAATAAATTTAAGTATAGAAGAAAAAATAAAAATAATTGAAGATAAAAATGAATTGAAAGAAATAAAAAATCTTGTTATGCATGAAGTTGGTAGCCCAAACGATACCGATTATATTGATGTATTAACAAAAAAACATGACAAAAAATTAGTATACCTAAATTATAAAAAAGTAAAAGAAAAAATAAAAAAATGTACTATAGATTTTGATATATTTATGCAATATGGATGTAATAGTAACAGATACTCCGAATGGTTTAATAAAATTATAGAAATTGAAGATATTATAGAATTCAATAAAATAAAAGATTATATGTTTAAAAATTTCTATAACAATTCAGATAAAGAAAATAACGTATATGATATTAATTCATTCTTAGAATTACTAGATTCATATTCTAATTTATACTCATTATTAAAAGATTTAGAAAAAAATAATGTAATATTACAAGAATCAGATAAAAAAACATTAAAAACATTAATGAACGGTAATTTTAAAGATAACTTACCAGTTAATTATGAAGAATTAAAAACATATCGATATAAAAAATATTTAAGTTTAAAAGAAAAAATAAATGATTTAACACCAGAAGAAAGTATTGAAATACTAAATATGATAATAAATACAACCACGCCAGTAAATGTTGAAAATCTAAGAATGTTAAAACTAGATAACAAAAGTTCCAAAGCCGTAACAGATAAAATCGATGAAGTAATAACATATGCAAAATTAATTGAATTAATTACATACAATCCACATAAAATTCCCGAAATATTAAAATATATATTTGAATCATATGATAGAATGGTTCGAATACAAGATGCATATTTAAATTACCCCGAAAAAATAAGAGAATTATATGAAATTGAAATGAATGCAAATTTAAGTGATTTAACATATTTCTTAAACCTTGATTCATCCAAAACATATAGTGATAGTATAATCAATTTATCAAATAAAAATTATATTTTATGTGCTCATGTTCTAAGCTATTCAGAAAAAGTAGAAGATGTTGTAAAAGGAAGAGCTAATGGCGAAAAAAATTTCATATCAATGAGTGCAATCAGTTATAAAGGACAAAAGTATTATTATGATTTAGGATACGGTGATATGGTATTTGCATATAATCATATACCAAAAGGAGCATATATATGTAGTTCTCTAACAAACATGGGTTCAAATTCATTCCTTAAGAAAAATTGCGCTGATGTCAAAGAAGTTGAGCGTAAGCAAAGAGGTATTTTAGAAACAAGTGCAGTAAATAAACAAAATTCAGAAATACTTTTCTATAGAGAGGGTATTAAACCATGTGGAATTATATTAGTAAATGGAAAAAATCCAACCGATAAAGAAACAAAAGCTCATTTAGAATACAATCTTCCATTTATAATTACGCAAAAACAAGATGAAAGTATAGAAAATCCAGAAATATTCTTTAAACCAAATGATGTACTTATAGAATATGATGATATGACCGAAATAAATAAAATAATTGAAATAATTCAAAAAAAAGTTGTAAATCAAATAGAATCTGATATCTATACAGGAAGAAATATTGGTATTTTTACAGATTGTCATGGCATGTTTGAACCATTATTAGCAGTATTAGAAGATATGCGAACAAGAAATATACATGAAATATATTCATTAGGAGATAACGTTGGTTTAGGACCAAATCCATGTGATGTACTAGATTTAATGGAAGAATATAAAGTAAAATCAGTAGCAGGTAATAGTGAGTACTACAATACACTAGGAATTGAACCATTTACATACTTTACAAAAGAAAAGATAGATAATCAAAACTGGACATATGAACAATTAGGTGAATCAAGAATAAAAAAACTAAAACTATATCCAGCAAGTATCGATTTAGTTTTAGGAAACAAAAAAATCGCCTTATGTCATTTTGCAAACGATGTAAGATGGGATTATGGTATGCATAGTACATGGACATATCAAGAAGACTTTAAATATGGTATAAGTTCAAAACAATTTCTATATACAAATTCAGATGAATCCAATAATTATTTAAGTAGACTTTCAAAAGATAATGCAATTATATCAAGTATAAACGAGCCACTCTTTAATGGTGAAAGTGTTTTATTCTATGATGATATATTTCAAGGCCATGTTCATTTTGAAATGGAAGATAGAATAGAAAATACAAATATATATACATTAAGAGCATGTGGTATGGGATGGAAGTTTGAAAGAGATACAGCATGTTATTACATTTTAAAAGAAAGAAAAGATGGAAAATTTGATATTGAAAAAGTAATACTACCATACAATAAAAATAATTTAATATGTAGCATTAAGTCATGTGGTTTACCACACAAAGATAAAATATTAACATTCTTAAAATAGTCTATTTATAGACTTTTTTTCATTTTTTTGCTAAAATATGTATATGGAAAAAGAAGAAGTAATAAAAAAATTAAATGAAATAAGAAAAACAAGAATTATTGATATTTATGCTGAAGAAGAATTTTTTGGAAAAGGTTTAATAATAAATAAAGAAGGAAGAGCTTATATTTATAATTGGTGTATATCTTTATGCATCGAAGAAAATCTAGCCAAAGAAGTATATGAATTAAAAGAATATAATATTGATATAAATAAAATTAATATTGATTATAATTTTGACGAAAATAAAAATGATCGATGTATAAATATAATAAATTTTGATAATTTAAAAATCGAGAATAGCGATTTATCCTACTACAATAAAATAATGGAAGAAGTGTTAAAATGGGTTCAATAAAAGTAATGAGTGAACTACTCGCAAATAAAATTGCCGCTGGAGAAGTAGTCGAAAGATGTTCATCAGTTGTTAAAGAATTAGTTGAAAATAGTATTGATGCTTTATCAACCGAAATAAAAATTGATTTAATAGATAGTGGAATAACGGAAATAAAAGTAACCGATAATGGAATTGGAATGGATGAAGTAGATGCTAAAACAGCATTTTTAAGACATGCTACAAGTAAATTATTAAACGAAGAAGATTTATATAGAATAAATACTTTGGGATTTAGAGGAGAAGCATTACCATCTATAGCATCTGTTTCAAGAGTTGAATTAATTACATCAAAAGGAAACGTTGGAACAACTATAAAAATAAATGGTGGTAAAATAGAAGAAATAAAAAAATCAGAAGCCAGAAAAGGTACAAGTATAGCTGTCAGAAATCTTTTTTACAATACGCCAGCTAGATTAAAACATTTAAGCAGTATGCAAGCAGAACTAGCAACAGTATCAGACTATGTTGATAAAATCGCACTATCTCATCCAAACATTAGATTTGTATTAACCAATAACAATTCAATTCTTCTAAATACCGATGGTAAAGGTGATTTATTAAAAGCAATCAGTAATGTTTTTGGCATAAATGTAGCCCGCAATATGATAGAAATAAATACCGAAGATAGAGATTATAAAGTAAGTGGATTTATAAGTAAACCAGAAATTAATCGAACAACCAAAAATCATATGATAACACTTGTAAATGGTAGGGTTGTTAGAAACTCAAGTATCAATAGAGCAATAAATGATTCTTACCATACATATAAACCGGATAACAGATATCCAATCGTTGTTATCAATATTGAAGTAGACCCATCCCAAATAGATGTAAACATTCATCCAACAAAAATGGATATAAAATTTTCTAAATTAGAAGAATTACAAAATTTAATAACCAAAGAAATAAAAAAACATCTAGATACAAGAGTATTAATTCCTAAAATAGAAGAAGCAGTAGTTGTAAATAATTTTAACTATGATGATTTTAAAGAAGAAATAAAAGTACCAGAAAAGCCAGTATATGTAAAAGAACAATTAACAATTGAAGAAAATG